>JBEKJN010000303.1:0-3448 GCA_050011235.1 Verrucomicrobiota bacterium
CTCAGAGTTTGATTTCGAGACCCAGGCCATCGCGAGCAGGGCGGCAAAGCACGCAAAGCTGGACAAGGTGCTTGTCGGCAAGGCACTTTCCAAGTGGATGAGACTCAAACCGCTAATATGAATGAATATGAACAACACAGAAAAGCTCGCTGAACTCCAGGACCTCCAATCCAAGGCTGACGCCATCCGCGAAGAACTCGGAATCAGCCAGAGGGGCGAAGTAATTTACCTTGCAGCCTTGAATGTCTGCCCGGGCGATTCGGTAGTCGTAGAAGCTGACGGCTTTGGCGGCGCAACAACCAGCGTCGTCGAAGGCAACTACCCAGTGGATTATGTGACAAAGTTCGAGAGGTTTTTCCGGCGCGAGAGCGATGCCGAGGGCGCAGCGGAAGAATTGACGTGCCATAGTGCCAGCCCGCGGCAGATACTCGCGGCGTAAGCAGCGTGGCATCATTTCAACGTGCTGGAATATTCGCGCCGGAATTCTTCATATACTATCCGCAGAACCTTCTGGCGGTCTTCGGGCTCGTCGAAGCTGAGAGCCATCTTCAGCACGTCTTCCTTGCTGATGGATTGCACCTTCATGTCAATCAGGTATTTTTTGACCTGTTTCGAAATGTCGTCGATTACGAGGATGACATTCCCATCCTGCAAACGCTCGCTGTCGAAGTTTGCCTTCAATTCGGCATAAATTCGGTCAGCCTCGGATTCGGTATGAACCCGCAATTTCTTGACTTGATAGACAACCCCGAAATTCGTTGAGAGATCGACGCCTTTGTCGTGCGACGACGTCCGCGTATCTCGATACACTTTGCAGGCAAATTTCTCGAGGTGAACTTTGATGACCGCAAAAGTAAAAATCTCAAAATTAGCACCTGTTTTGTCGATTTGCTCGCGGATCAAGCCGAGAAACACGCTTTTGTCTTCAGCGTAAGCCACCCGCGTGGCTGGGTTTCGCAAAAGAGGAACGATCCCCAATCTTTCCTCGATATGACTCCGGACCCGTACCGGTATCCATTCGCACAGGGACTCAGCCAAACTCGAGTACGGCGCCAACAGCTGATATTTCAGGTGTGCGACAGATTTGAGGACGCTGTAACGCGACATCCGCAGACCGTAGGAATCGTAGTATTTTGCGCCAATGTGGACGTCATGGCCCAAGAACACCTTCAGACTGCTTACCGCTGCCTCGTAGGTTTTCTTTATTTCATTATCCGAAAAAACGCGTTGGCCCGTTTTGGTGAACTCTCGCAAGAGGCCTAACGTTATCACCGGCATTATAACCTTAGTCTGTGAATTCTTCAGCATCCGCTCAATTTCATTTCGGCAGAAGCTTTCGGTTTCAACGGGCGGCATTTTTTGATTGTTAGCCATTTTGAGACGGTAATAGTGAACTAAGCTTGGCGGGCTTCCAACATTTTTTTCTGAAAAGAGGCGTAGAGAAACTGATATTCCCACCGGCTGATCGTTGGCACCTTGATTTGCAACTGGGGCATCAGCCGCTTCGGGCCCGATGAACGGAAATCCGGGTGCCGTTGAACCCTTGGAAATGGCACGCCGGGCCCGGTCCACTCTCGCATGACCTTGAAGTCGTTTTCCATACTGCCCCCGGAAAAGTAGACGGCCTGAATCTCCAACGCACACCATCGGAGCATCCCGCCTTCCGCGTTCACGAGCACCTCGTCAATCTTCCCAACCGCGTCCTGGTCCGCCTCCTCGTCAGCGTGAGTTTCGCCCATCAGAAACGGCAATTCCGAAATCACCAGCGGACTGGGTGTCCCAAGCAGGGTTTCGCCGACCCACTGTGCAATCAAGTTCGCCTGTAAGAAGCGATTCGGGCAGGTCGTTACAGGTTCACCCTTTCCCTCGACCCTTCCCTTTTCATCCAGCACAAACTGACGGAGGGAACACACGCCACCTTTCTTGTTGCATTTGGCCACCGGCTTTCCCGGTGGCACCGGTTTGAAGGGACACACCAAGCTCGTGTGCGGAGCCGAGGACAACTCGCGAATCTGCGCGGGCGCGAGCCCGCTGAAATCAAAGCCATATAGTTCACCAGTGCCGAAACGCGAAGGCATGGCATACATTACTCAAAGTCGTTGAGCATGGAAAGCCCCCGTTTTTGAAACCGCCGATGACGGCCAGGCTGGAAGATGTGGCGATTCAGTTCACATCTGCCGGCTCCATTGTGCGCCCAACGCCGACAACACGGCGGCTCAGTCCGTCCCTTTTTTATGTTTGGCCGGTTGTTAGGGTGTTACATTCAAAACGTGGTTTCATACCCAGTTCGTGAGTCAATACACTGTTCCATGGGCTTGTTCATGAGTTAAGACGCTTCCCCGATCCACCCCGCACATTGGAGGCATTACCTGATTTATTACCGAATTGCATTCCGATTACCTAATTCCCCGTTTTTTCCCAGCGAGAGGATCGTCCGCGACCCAGGCAGCGGACTTTTTTCTCCGAGCGCAATTGGTCGAGGACGTGCCGGATCATATCCAAACTGACGCCGGGACAGGCGTTTTTCAGGTCCCCAACGGCGAACGAACCGATCTGGCGTTGAATGGCAGCAACAACCACGGCGGTCTTTTCGCCGGGGATGCTTTTAATTTCGCCAACGCGCTTCTCGAACTCCTTGCAGGCTTGGGTGAGGATAAAGAGGAGAAAATTCAGCGCCGGCCACGGGTCGTGTTTGCTTTCGTGCCAGCGGTGCGAACTTTGTTCGAGAACTTCGTAGTAGCGCGCCTTGTTGTCCCCGATGAGGCGTTCGAGACGGCCATCCCGGCTAGAGCTTGGCAGGATAGACGCGGGCAAAGATCATGCTTTCATCCACCTGAAAAGAGGCGGGAGGGTTGCCGTTCTCCCGCAAGGCCGCCTGGGCCAGGGCGATGCCGACGCCGAACCGCTGAACCAGATGCAACACCCGCATGGCTTCCGCCAGATGAGGGTTGCGATAATCGGCGTTGCCCGGCTGGCCGAAGTTGGCCGCAGTGACATTGCCGAAGGGGCCGCCGGGATTCATGATTTCAATCCGGTCGTCAAACCAATAGACGCGCGCGGGGGCATTGGTGGACTCGTAGGTCCGGTGCATGACCGCATTGCGCGTCAATTGCTGAAGAGCAACGGGGGGGTATAGGAAGCGCCTGACCTCGCGGTCCTGAGAAGTGAAGTCCACCGCCACGCGGTTATGCGCGGCCATCTTCTCGTCCAGGCGCCGGATCATGGAGGAGAGATGGCCGTCCAAAACCGCTTCATCCACAATGGGATCACTCCATTCCTTGCCCTGCACCCGCAGAAATTGAACGTAGGCGCCCGGCAGCCAGCGGGCAGGCGCGCGGGACAGAACCAGCAGCCCGAGCACCGTGGGAATGGGTTCGTCCTCAGCGACAATCATGCGGCAGGCCGAAAGACGTTGTTCGTAGCTGCGCGCGTTGGCCGCGAGTATTTC
>JBEKJN010000304.1:0-3424 GCA_050011235.1 Verrucomicrobiota bacterium
CGCCGGCCCTGCAATGGCAAATCGCAAAGCGTCTCGAGCGCCACCAGCGCCGAATCGGCGTTTGCGTTGTAGCTGTCGTCCAGCACGCGCACGCCGCCCGCTTCCCAAAATTGCAGCCGCATCTTCGCCGGCAGGCACCCGGCCAGGCCGTCCCGCACCGCGGAACGGCCCAGGCCCAGTTCCTCACTGACCGCCACCGCAAACAAGGCATTTGTCACCTGATGCCGCCCCAGCAAATTGGTCCGGTACTCGCCGTTCCATTCAATCTTTGGAGCATTCACGTGAAACGTCACGCCATTTTTGTCGGGGCGAACTCCCTTCGCCCGCCAGTCATTCCGTTCGCCGAGGCCGACGCGCACGATGCCCGCGTGCGTGCGTCGGATGACTTTTTCCGTCCATTCGTTGTCACCGTTGACAAAGAGCACGCCGTCCGCCGGCAAAAGTTCCGCGAGCCAGCCTTCTTCCTGCGCGACGCCTGCAATGTCGCCAAAAAATTCCAGGTGCTCCCGCCCGATGTTTGTGATTACGCCGTATTTTGGCTGAATCATCTTCACGAGCGGCGCGAGTTCGCCCGGATGGTTCGTGCCCGCTTCGAGCACGGCCGCCTGATGCGATTTTTCCAGCCGCAACAACGTCAGCGGCACGCCGATGTCGTTGTTGAAACTCGCCTCGCTCCACAACGTCGCCAGTTTTTGCCGGAGCGCCGAGGCGATCAATTCCTTCACCGTCGTCTTGCCGTTCGAACCGCCGACGCAAACCACCGGCAAATCAAATTCGCGCCGGTAGGCCGCGGCGAACCTTCCGAGCGCCGCGCGCGGATCGTCCACCGCGAGCACGGCGCATTCCGGCAGGGGCGCGGGAACTTTTTTCCGTTCCACGACGACCGCCGCAACGCCTCTGGCCGCGACTTCGTTCAAAAAGTCGTGGCCATCGAAACGTTCACCCTTGATGGCGAAGAACAGGTCGCCGGCCTGCGCCTGACGCGAATCGGTGCAGGCGCGTTGGACGAACGTGTCCGCCGACCCGCGCCTGAGTTTGGCGGCGCAGGCTTCGGCAATAAATTTCAAAGAACGTGGTTCCATGGAAAATGTCCGGTTATTTCACGGGGCCGGTAAATTGGTCGGCCGTCGTGAACCTCCCGCAGCCACGAGTGGCGGTGAATTGGTCAGCCCCGAAGTTTTGTCCGGCGGAATGTTCAAGTAACTGGCGCAACGCTCGGCGATTTCCCGGAACACCGGGCCGCAAACCTGGCCGCCGTAGTAACCTTCCTTCGGCTCATCCATCACCACCGAAATGCAAAGCTGCGGGTCGTCCGCCGGGAAAAACCCGATGAACGTCGCAAAATACTTGCCCCGTTCATAACCGTCCGGGCCGACTTTTTGGGCCGTGCCGGTCTTGCCGGCCACGGTGTAATCCTTCATGGCCGCACCCAGTGCGGTGCCATCCGGCGAAACGACCGTTTTGAGCGCTTCAACCATCAGTTTATCCGTGGCGTCGCTGATGACCTGTCGCACGCGTTGCGGCGCATATTGCTGCACCACGTTTCCGTTGTGGTCTTCAAGGCGGTTCACGAGCATCGGTCGCATAAGCCAGCCGCCGTTCGCAATGGCGTCCATGGCCATGAGCATTTGCAGCCGCGTCACCGCCACGCCCTGCCCCATCGGGATTTGCGCGATGGAAACCTTGCTCCATTTTTTTACCGGATACAAAATCCCGTTGACTTCACCCGGCAACGAGACGCCCGTGTGTTCGCCAAAACCGTATTCCGTCGCATAATCGTAAAGCCGGTTTTCGCCGAGGCGGATGCCAATTTTGGCAGCGCCGATGTTCGACGATTTCGTGATGATGCTTTTGGTGGTAAGCATCCCGAACGGCTCGTGGTCATGCAAAACCCGCCCCGCATAGGCGAAATGCCCTTCTTCGCAATTAAACGTGTCGCCCAAATGCACAACGCCATCGTTCAGCGCGCCGGACACCACCACGATCTTGAAAGTCGAACCCGGTTCCATCACGTCGCTGATGATGCGGTCACGGCGCGCGTCGGCAGGTGAGGCGCCGGGATTATTTGGATCAAAATCCGGCAGGGTCGCCATCGCCAGGATTTCGCCCGTGCCTGGACGCATGACGATGCCGGTAATGCTGATGGGCGTGTGCTTCTGCATGGCGTCGGCCAGCGCGGTTTCGACAATGTGCTGAATCACCGAGTCCAGGGTGAGCACAACATTGAGGCCATCGCGGGCCTGCACGTCTTCATCGCGCAACGCAACCAGTTCGCGCCGCTGCCGGTCCGTTTCCGTCACGCGCCAGCCCGCCACGCCGCTCAACCCGGAGTTCAAAACCAATTCGATGCCGTCGCGCCCTGAAATCTGCGAAACTCCGGCACCGTTCAACGTCACATCATCCGAACCCACGAAACCGAGCACATGGGCCGCCAGCGGGCCGTTGGGATAAACGCGCAACTGATCCGCCTCGGCAAAGATTGCGCCCTGGCGCAGGTTGCGGAAAAACGCGCGGTTGGTTTTGGACAATTTGCTTTCGTCCACACCGAACGAAAGATTGGTCATCGTCATTTGAATCTTCTGCCACGTCTCATCCGGTACGTTTTTTCCAAGGCGGACGTAACAAAGGCCGTTGGTGACGGTCTCGTCCTTTTCATTTTTCCGGATGCGGGGAATCAGCCGTTGATAAAGATCCCCTTCGCTCATGCCCAGCAACGGCGCGAGCGCGCGTGCGACCACCACCTGCTGGTTGCCCATCAACGACGGATTGGCGCAAACCGTTTTCACGGAAATGCTCATGGCCAACAGGTTGCCATTCACATCCAAAATGTTGCCCCGGCGCGGCGCCTTGAAAAAATCACTCTCCGTGTTCAACTGCGCCATTCGGGCTAATTCATCATGCCGGAACACCTGCAAGTCCACGAGCCGGTAACCCAATCCGGCGAACGCCGCGCCCAACAGCAGCATCAGCAGCAACACTCGTCGCAGTTGCAGTTTGTTGCTCATTTTCAAAACGGCCGGCCGCCCGCGGCGATCGGTTCCTCACCCGACGGCGTCACGGGCGGCGGCCAAATTTTACATGTTATTGAGTCGTCGTGCCGGTTTGGCGGACGGCCAGCCGGCGCGCTGCGTCCTGGTCTCCGGACGACACCGGCGAGGGTTCGGGCAGCCGCCAGATTTGCGACGGTTGCGCAGGACCGAGCCCGAGATTCAATTCCCGCTCGCGCCGGTCCAACATGGGCGGCGAACGCAGCATCGCCAGTTGGTCGCCGAGCTTTTGATTCATGTCCTTCAGTTGCACCAGGCGGATTTCCCGCTGTCGGATTTGCTGGCCGAGCTGGTAAATCTGGCCCTTTTGCCAGACGTAACCGACCGCCGAACCCGCAATCAACAGGCACAAAAACAACGCCTTCAATGCCGGCCCA
>JBEKJN010000305.1:0-3413 GCA_050011235.1 Verrucomicrobiota bacterium
ACGTGTAACCAAACGCCTGCTGCCGCTCGATCACGGTTTGATGTCCCGGCTCGGTCCGGAATCCCGGCTCCGGCAGGTTCTTGAGCAGCACGTGATGTTCGGCGAGCCACTGCTGATATGGATGCGCAGTGGCAAACTTGTTCTTCAGTTCCTCGTCGGCGACGATGCGGCCCTGCTCCGTGTCCACGAGAAACATGCGGCCCGGTTGCAAACGGCCCTTGACGACGACCCGTTCCGGCGGAACCTCCAGCACGCCGGCTTCCGACGCCATGATGACGAGGTCGTCCTTGGTAACATAGTAGCGCGACGGACGCAGGCCATTGCGGTCAAGGCACGCGCCAATCACCTTGCCGTCCGTGAACGCAATGGACGCGGGCCCGTCCCACGGTTCCATCAGGCAGGAATGATATTCGTAAAACGCGCGTTTCTCCGGCGACATGCTCTCGTGATTTTCCCACGGCTCGGGAATCATCATCATCATCGCGTGCGGCAATTCGCGCCCCGCCATGACCAGCAGTTCGAGGCAGTTGTCGAACATGGCCGAGTCGCTCCCGTCGGTGTTGATGACGGGCAGAATCTTTTTGATGTCGTCGCCGAACAACTCAGATTGGAAATTCGACTGGGCGGCGTGCATCCAGTTGATATTGCCGCGCAAGGTGTTGATTTCACCGTTGTGCGCGAGATAGCGATACGGATGCGCGCGGTTCCAGCTCGGAAACGTGTTCGTGCTAAAACGCGAATGAATCAACGCGAGCGCGGACTCCATCGCCGGATGCGACAGGTCCGGATAATACCCGCTGAGCTGCGTCGTCAGCAACATGCCCTTGTAAACGACCGTCTTGAACGACAGGCTCGCAAAATAAAAATAGTCGCCGCCCTTGATCTTGCCGGAATAACGGATGGCATTCTCCGCCCGCTTGCGGATGATGTAGAGCTTCCGTTCGAACGTGAGGTCGTCGGTCAGCTTCGCATTGCGTCCGATGAACACCTGCCGCATGAACGGCTCGGACGCCTTCGCGGTCGCACCGAGGGAGGCGTTATTCGTCGGAATGTCGCGCCAGCCCAGAACCCGCTGGCCTTCCTCGGCGACGATGGCCGCGAAAATCTTTTCGCATTCGGCCCGTTGCGCCGCGTCGTGCGGCAGGAACACCATGCCCACGCCGTATTCGCCCGGAGATGGCAGGGCGAAGCCGGAGGATTTTGTCACTTCCTTGAAGAACGTGTGCGGCGTTTGCAGGAGGATGCCCGCGCCATCGCCGGTGTTGGTCTCGGAGCCGCAGGCGCCGCGGTGATTCAGATTCAAAAGCACCTGAAGCGACTGCTCAACGATGGTGTGCGACTTTTTACCCTTGATATTAACGACGAAACCGACGCCGCAGGCTTCGTGTTCAAATCGCGGATCATAAAGCCCCTGCCTTGGCGGTGGCATTGTTCGCACCGGCGGGCCATGACTTGTTTGTTGCTCTGCTCTGCTGTTCATTTCAGGGCTGTTATCGCCTCAACCCACTTAGTTTTTACCCGAATTTCACTGTTTCGCAATAAATGTTTTCAGAATTGCCCCACCAATCCCATTTTACACCACGCCGGGAAAATGTATATCGCCTGCGAAAGACCGGTAGTGGCATAGTTTGCATCAACGGAACGCCGAGCACCGCCTCGGCAAGTTTGGATTGAAAGTCACTTTCGAGCCGAGACGGTGCTCGGCGTTCCAAATTATAACACTACCGAAAAACCAAAAAATAATCTGTTACCTTTTCACGGCGGCGTAAATGATATGAGTGAGATGCCGAATGACGACCTGACCCTGCTGCGGGAATATGCCCGGCGCAATTCCGAGGAAGCGTTCGCCGCGCTCGTCTCGCGCCACGTCAATCTCGTTTATTCCGTGGCGCTCCGGCAGGTGCGCGACCCACATCTGGCCGAGGAGATTACGCAGGCGGTGTTCATCATTCTGGCGCGCAAGGCGGATACGCTCGGCCCGAAGACCATTTTAAGCGGCTGGTTTTGCCGCACGGCGCGATACGCCAGCGCCAACGCGCTGACCATCCAACGACGGCGGCAACGCCGCGAACAGGAGGCATTTATGCGGTCGCAACTCGAACAATCGCAAGAGGACTTGTCGCGCCGAAGCGAAGCGAAGGCGGAAATCTGGCAACAAATCGCTCCGTTGCTGGACGGAGCGATGGAAAAACTTGGGCAAAAAGATCACGATGCCGTCGTACTGCGATTCTTTGAAGGGCGGAATTTCAAGGACGTCGGCGCGGCGTTGGGCGCGACCGAAGACGCGGCGAAAATGCGCGTGAACCGCGCGCTGGAAAAGCTGCGGAAGTTTTTCACCAAACGCGGCGTGAGTTCGACAACGGCCATCATTGCCGGAACGATTTCCGCCAATTCCGTTCAAGCCGCGCCCGTGGCGCTGGCAAAATCCGTGACCGCCGTGGCGATTGTGAAAGGGTCAATTGCGGCGGTATCAACCTTAACCCTTGTAAAAGGAACTATGAAAACTATGACTTTGTTAAAAATCAAATTCGCAATTATTGCTGGAACGGCGGCTTTGCTGGTTGGCGGCACGGCAACAATTGCTCTGTCTGACAATTCGTCCAGTTCAGCTTCCAGTCAAATTCAGACGATTACAAACGCGCAACAAGTTTTGATTACCACTTTTTTTCTCAAGACGCCGACGGCAAAAGTTGATGCGGTTATCGCCGACTTTTCCAAACCCAACGCCACAATCAATCAGAACTCCCCGGCGTTTCAAGATTTGCTTAAACAATATCCAGATGTCGAATATTTTGGCGCACCAAGAGCTATTTGTATTTCTGGAAATCAAGCGACTGTATCAATAAAAAAGCCCGTTCAGATTGACGGCACAAATTCAGATGTCGGAATAACTTTGGATGTAACTCCAACGGTTCAACCAGATTCAAAGATCAGTTTGAAAATCCAATGCGAATTGCGGGAGTTGGAGAACGGCGTCTCACCAACAATTAAAATTACGAAACAAAATGGACAGCCTTCACCTTTCAAATCGGGAGGCATGACGATTCTCCGCAATAAGATTAGCGACGGTGGCCAAACAATTGGCAGCAGTCCGAATAGCGGAACAGAAACCTTACTGGTGTTCGTGAAAGCCACGCTCGTCAAACAACGACTTCAAAACATCATCAAGAAAGCACAATAGTGGATTATTAAAAATTTCTTGATTGCTCAAACCATTTTACACGCCGCCCGCGCATTGTATAATATCCTTCTGTGAATTCGCAAAAGCGTCAGCGCGTCGTCTGCGGCATGAGCGGCGGAGTGGACTCCTCCGCCACCGCCGCGCTGTTGCTGGAGCAGGGTTATGAGGTCATCGGCATCACGCTCAAGCTCTGGCCGCAGGATTGCGTGAACCGCGCCCAGGACAAAATTTT
>JBEKJN010000306.1:0-3405 GCA_050011235.1 Verrucomicrobiota bacterium
CGGTTTTGCCTTCGATTTGCTGAAACAAATCGTCAAGGAACAGCCGGACACCAACGTCTTCATTTCGCCGTTCAGCGTTTCGAGTGTGTTGCAAATGGTCGGCAACGGCGCGGCCGGCGAAACCAAAACGGAAATGCAGCACGTGTTGAAAACAGGCGGTTTGCCAACGGCATCGCTGAACGCGGCGTACAAAGGGGTGCATCTTGACATTGTGCTTAATTTGAGGCCCGGAGTTGGTCCCAGTGGTGGTTGCGGCGGGCTTCATCAAGGGAACAGAGGTTGCGAAGACCTTTGCCGGTCCAGAACTGTCCGCGGCGTTTGAAGCGACATTGCTTCTGGCGGCAGGCTGACTCGACAGCTCCGGAGCCGACAGGCCATCCTCGATTTACGATCTCTTGGTAGTTCATCCGGCCGGAATGTGTGTAAAAACAGTTCTGTTCACGCCGGATTGCCTTGCCGGTTTGTCCGCGTCGTTTCTTAAGATGAGCAATCTGGCGCAAGACTTGTCGCTCCTTTCCGTGTCGCATCCAGTGCTGTAGTGGTTGGACCCATTGCGAGAGTTCAGGTTGCCTTTCGCCGTGTAGAGCCCGTCCCAAATCCCAAAGGTGTTGGCTGCCATGATAGAAGTCCAGCAGTCCCACCGCGGCATTCCACCGATCTTTCTTGAGGTTCCACACCCATTCGGCTCCATCACCCAAGAAGAGCATCTGCCGGGCACGCCCAAGACCTTCGCGCAACGCCTCCCAGTTGAGCCGCCGCCCCAACTCCAGCGGCTTGTCCTGCCAACTGACAACTGTCTTGTCGGTCAACATACCCCGGCCACCCTCGGTGGGTGCCGATTCCTCGTGTCGGTAGAACACACCCAGCTTCAATTCATGCCATTCTACATGATCTTCCTCGGTTTTCTCTTTGCCCCAACCAGGTCCCCGGTATCGCACTTGGCAACCGTCGAGCATCAACACTCCCAACGGACTAGCAGCACGCTGGGGCATGCGCTCCAGCGGCGGACTCTCATACCGTCTTTGCGCCGGCTCCTGGGCTTGCTCCCCGATCCGTTGCACCAACGCATGCAGCGTCGAATCATCAATGCTTCCAGACCATTTGCTGGCAACCTGAGCCGCCTCCTCATACGAACCGGTAGCGGTCACTGTAAAGCAGAGCTTCTCGGCCAAGCCGGGCGTAATCTTCTGATGCGGACTCAATTCCCACGCCCGAAGCAACGGACACCCCCACTGACGGGTGATCGGGTCCTGGCCGTAATCAACGGTGAGTTTTACGTCGCCCAGTTCGCTTCGCGGGCTTAGGGCTCTTCGCCGGCGTTGCCTGAGGGGGAAAAACCTCGCCGCTTTGCCCGGCCAGTTTTTGTAGGCGCTCCTCTAGTCGCTGGCGACCCCATTCGCGGGCTTCCGCCACAACCTCACGTTCAATGTCAGCCAGACGGGGAAACGGTTGGGATGTTGGTTTCATAAGATGACACGAATTGCCTGTTTGCGTTTTTGCCGGTCGAGGAACCGTAACCACCTTCTAAATCGTAAATCTTAAGGACAGTGTCAAGATGCACCCAGTCCCTACCGGTGATCGAATTTTCATTAGACCCGATGCGTTGGCCTTGTTAAGCTGCGCCCCTATGACACTCGACGATATTTTGCTGGAAGCAGAGGACAAAATGATCAAGACCGAGCAGGTGGTCATAAACGAGTTCGCGGGCGTGCGCACGGGCAAGGCGTCGGCGGCGCTGGTCGAGAACGTCACAGTGGAGGTTTATGGCGCGCAAATGCGCGTCCGCGAACTGGCGGGCATCACGACCCCGGAACCGCGGATGCTGGTCATCCAACCGTGGGACTTCAACTCGCTGCATCCGATCGAGAAGGCGATACAAAAGGCGAACCTCGGTCTCATGCCGGCGATTCAAGGCAAAATCATCCGGCTCGCGTTCCCGGAATTGAGCCAGGAACGGCGGCAGGAGTTCGTGAAAATTTCCAAAAAGATGGCGGAGGACGGGCGCGTGGCCATCCGGCACGTGCGGCGCGACGCGATGGAACTGTTGAAAAAGCACGTCCACGACAGTGGCATCACCGAGGACGAAGAGAAACAGGCCGAAAAGGATTTGCAGAAGCTGACCGACCAATACACCGCCAAGATTGACGAACACCTCGTCCACAAGGAAAAGGAAATTATGACGGTCTGAACGGATTTACGATGGGCGATTTACGATTTACGCGTGCCATCCTCAGTCACCGTCAATGACGTAAATCGTATATCGTAAATCGAAAATAATGGGCTAGCGTTCTGGTGTGGTTATCTGGGCAGGCTGTTTGTCACCGGTTGTTCAAAGCGCACCACGGTTTCGCCGGGCCGGGCGTAGCCGAGTTTTTCGCGGGTAAGACGTTCGACGGTTTTCGGATCGTTGCGGAGCGCGTCAATGTCCGCCTGAAGTTGCCTGGATTTTTCCTTTTCCGCTTCCAATTCCCGTTCCAGCCGCAGATTTTCCCGCTGCATCCGCTCGTTTTGCTGGATGAGTGGCAGGTACCACACGCCGACGAGCAACAGTCCGGCCAGGAGCAGCAGCCAGGCGACCATTTTGGTCAGCTTGCTCCAGATGCCGAGGTCAACGTTCATGGCCGCGAGTTAAGCACGGGCGGCACCGTGACGGAAGATGATTTATCTGGCAAATTCCTTCCACGTTTTCAGTCTGCCGTTTGCGTCGAAGGCAAGACGCAGAAAACGCGCGGGCACGTAAGTCTCGGAATACATCGGCGTCAGCGGGCCGAAATAACTGCCGGGCGGCACAAAGTAAGGTTCGGGCGCCACGACGACCCGGCCGCGCTGCGTGAGCCATTCGGCGACGGCCGTGCCGTCAGACAACTTCGCGGATTTGTCCGGCGGGCCGAATTCCATCACGGCCTGATCGTAGGTGTAATTGCCCACGCGCGCCACCCAGTCAATTTTTTGCGTGACGCAACCGGCCAGTAAAAGCACGGCAAACAGGACTGGAATAATCGCTTTCACACGGTTAATTTACGCCGGCACAAGCCAAAAGCAATCGCCGCCCTTTCAGCCGGTTGCGGATTTTGTTGTGAATGGGTTTCGGCGGCGCTATCAATTCAGGCACATGATCAAGGCCTTGTTCCTGATGTTTGATCCGACGGCGTGGGACCGCCTGGCGCAAGCCCGGCCCGGTGTGAGATTTATTTGCGCGAGATATTTGCTGCCGCTGCTGCTGGTGGTGTCGGCGGTGGAAGGCGGCGGGCTGATGCACTGGGGCAAATGGCAACCCGTCGTTGGAGTGATCAAAAAATTCACCGTTGGCGAGGTGATTGTCTATGAAGTGGCGCAATTGCTGTTGACGCTGGCGGTGGTTTTTGTGTGCGCCCACCTCGTCAAAATATTGGGCGAGACCTTTCA
>JBEKJN010000307.1:0-3398 GCA_050011235.1 Verrucomicrobiota bacterium
TGGAAAATTTTTAGCCACAGATGAAATGCAGATTGAGCGTGAACACGGAAAAATGCGGCGAACCGTTCACCTTCTCCTGGGGGAGAAGGTCGGGATGAGGGCGGGCGTTCAAACAAATTATTTTTCGCCCGTTGGTTTCGTGTAATCCGGCTGCAGATGAGGTGCGCGCTTTTGCAGTTCTTCAAAAATTGTGTCACGAATGCTTTGTTTATTTCGGCGGAGATGCGAATTCCAAAAACGCAACACCTTGATTCCTTGCGAAGTCAGAACTTTTTCACGTTCGGCATCGTGTTTTTGCTGGTCGGGATGGCCGTGGCCGAAGCCATCCAACTCAATGGCGAGGCTCGCTTCTTCGCAGTAAAAATCGAGATAGTAACTTCCTTCGGGATGCTGACGGCGGAATTTATAGCTGCTGAAACGCCGGTCGCGCAGCCAGCACCACATGAGCTTTTCCGCCCACGTTTCCTTTTTGCGGAGTTCACGGGCGCGTTGGGTGTCGGCCATGAATTGGATTGTAAATGGCGCGACTCAAAAATGAAGTTTGTTTTGACGCTCGCCCTCACCTGTTTCCTCTCCCCCGGGGAGAGGACATACGTTCGGCCGTCAGTTGAAAATGTGTGCGCTGGTTGAATTTTCCGTATTCGAGGACGTGCCGCAGCAAATCGAGGTATTGAATCATCGCGGGAAAAATTTAACCCCGAAATGGGTGAATGAAAAAGGAATTTAGCCGGGTGAAGAAAGCAGCAAAAATTATTGCCATTTCGTTTCACACTTTCGCAACTTTATTTTGCCATCCCGTTTCTGTCCAGCGTTCTTTGCTCCGAAGGAGCGTCGGAAATTAGCCAGCCACATTGTGGCTGGACTCCGCCCGCAAATCCTCGCGTCCTGAAAGGACGCCGGAAAACGTCCGCTTCATTCCATCGTCCCTCGCGGGACGAATTCATTTTGTCCGCCGACACCAGCCACTTCGTAGCTGGCTAATTTCCCGCATCGCTCCGTGACTTTGCGACTTGGCGTCTTTGCGTTAAAAATAATTCGTGTTAATTCGCGCAATTCGTGTCATTGAATTTTTCTGCGTTTGTTGCAAAACTGGGTGCGTCATGCGAATCCTCGCCCTCGATCACGGAACCAGGCGCATCGGCGTCGCGGTGAGCGATGAAACCAAAACCATCGCGCAGCCGCTGGAATACATCCCCGCCGGGCCGTTCGCGGATTTTCTGGCGCGGCTGAAAAAATTGCTCGTCGAAAAGGAAGTTGACCTCGTCCTCGTCGGCCTGCCGCGCAACATGGACGGCAGTTACGGCCCGGCGGCGCAAAAAGTGGAGGCATTCGTTGGCGTGCTGCGAACGGCCATCACCGTGCCCATAAAAACCTGGGATGAAAGGCTGACGTCGGCGCAGGCAAACCGGATTTTGATCCAGGCCAAAGTCCGTCGCGACAAACGCAAAGAGAAAGTGGACAAAATGGCCGCGGCCATCCTGCTCCAAAGTTACTTGGATGGGATTTGAACAACAAAGAAACCAAGCAACAAAGAAGTCTTTTGATACTTGGTAGGAGCCGAGGTGACGAGGCTCAAATTAAAAATAGAGACTTCTTACGTCGTCTCCTGCAATTTGAAATGAAAGTGAACCGGATTATTTTGTCAGGTTTTGTCCCTTTGTTGCTTTGTTGTTAATAATGAAGCTGCTCAAATTCAAACTCGTCATCGCCTACGATGGCACCGGCTACGAAGGCTGGCAGGTGCAAAAAACCGGCACGGGCGTGCAGGAAATAGTAGAAGCGGCATTGGCCAGGTTGTTCCCGAGCAAACCGCGCCTCCACAGCGCCAGCCGCACGGACACCGGTGTTCATGCGCTCGGCATGGTCGCGCATTTTGAAATTCCCGCCACCGAGTTTAAAATGTCCACGCCCAAACTGGCTTTGGCGCTCAACGCATGGCTGCCGGAAGACGTCCGGGTGCTATCGGCGGCCCGCGCACCGGAAAAATTTCACGCCCGGTTCGACGCGGCAGGCAAGCAGTATCGTTATTTCGCCTGGAACCACACGGCGATGAATCCGTTGCTCCGGCATAGTGCGTGGCAGGTGACGCGCCCGCTCAACTTGAAGGCCATGCGCGCCGCCGCGCCGCGGTTTGTCGGGCGGCACGATTTCAAATCGTTTGCCGCCAGCCGGAACTACGAGATGGAATCCACCGTGCGCAAGCTCACGCGTTGCGACATCAAGAAGTCCGGGCACTTGCTGACGTTCATCATCGAAGGCGACGGATTTCTTTACAAAATGTGCCGTGGCATCGTCGGAACGATCGTGCAAATCGGTCTCGGGAAATTTCCCGAGGACGAAATCAAGCGCATGCTGGCGAAAAAAGACCGGCGCACGGCGGGCATGACCGCCCCGGCGCACGGTCTGGTGCTGTGGAAGGTGTTTTATTCCAAATCTGGTAGGAGCCGACGTGAGGAGGCTCTAACTAAAAGTAAAGAATGAGCCTCGTTACCCCGGCTCCTACAGAATGAACATCGTTTTGGTTGAACCGGAAATTCCGCCGAACACGGGCAACGTGGCGCGGCTGTGCGCCGCCACGAAGACGACGCTGCACCTCATCGAGCCGTTCGGCTTCAAGCTCGGCGACGCGCAACTCAAGCGCGCCGGCATGGATTACTGGCAGCAGGTCGAATGGCATCGCTGGCCGAACTGGAAGGCATTTGAGGAAAAGCTCCCGGCGAATGCGCAGCTCTGGTTCGTCGAATCCGGTGGGCCGAGAATATACAGCGACGCGAAATTTACAGCGGACGATTATCTGATTTTCGGACGCGAGACGGCGGGGTTGCCGAAGCAGTTGCTGGCGCAATACCGCGAGCGCTGGCTGCGGATCCCGATGTTCAACGGGAAATCGCGTTCGTTGAACCTGTCGAATTGCGTCGCGCTGGTTTTGTTCGAGGCGTTGCGGCAGCAGGGATTCAAAAACGAAATTCGTTGAATCGTGAAATGTCGAACCGTGAACCGATTGAACGATTGAACGATTCACGATTTAACGTTTAACATCTGGACATGGGCGCTTGGCGCAGTGGCTAGCGCGTCTCGTTTACACAAAGATTTGCCTATCCTGGAACCATGTACCCCTCACTTGGAACCACGTGGAACGACGTGCCGATTCTGCCGTTTTCCCATCTTCGGCAAGTGGAACCAAATGGAACCAAATAGCCCCCAATTTTTTTCACCGGGGGTGACAATCGGGGGTGACAATGCTCTGATTTGAGGAGCCAAACGACATGGTTTTTTCGCACGATGAGTCACAAGTCAGTCTAATCAGCAACTAAAACTGCCGCTTCGGGCAGGTTGTCGAGCAGCGGCGTGGCGAGCGCCGCAAATTCAAAAACCGGAAGTCAGGCAACTGGCTTCCG
>JBEKJN010000308.1:0-3377 GCA_050011235.1 Verrucomicrobiota bacterium
AATCCGACAATCGGCGGTTGGCAAGGCGGATTGGGATTGCTGTTGGTAATGGCTACAACAACTGCCAGCGTTCACGTGATCCTCAGATCTTGGAAAAACCGCCATTTTTTAACGGGCTGCTAACAACCCAGATCGAGCGAACCGGAGCGGGCGCTCGCAGTTCAGTGCGGAGAGGCGACGGCACAATTACTTCTTCGCTGCCAGCAGTTCGTTCACCTTCGCCATCACCGCAAACGCGTCGGCGACGTAAAGCACGTCCGCTTTGCCGCGCGCCCAGCCGCAGTTCGGGTCGAGATTGATCGCGCGGCGCTCAGCGACGAAACGCCAGCCCACTGTGTGCGGCTCCTCGCCATGACAGCAGGTGCTCAAGCCCTTGGGATGGCGCGGGGTCGCGCCAGTCTGCCCGATCTGGTTCAGATGCGAGAGGAACGGCAGGACCGCCTGGCCTTCGCCGCTCTGGTCCACCAGCGACTTGCTGCTGCCGAGTGACGCGCGGCTGAGTTGGAGAAAACCGCGGATGTGTTTTTCCGCCTCCGGCACGTGCGTCTGGCCGTCGGCCTGCTTCTTCGTCCAACCTGCGCCGGTCACGAACAATAATTGTGCATCGGGCCGGATGGTCTGTGCGTCAGCCGCCGGCGCATGGAAGCCGGTGACGGTTGTGCGTTTTGCGGAATCCGCCAGCGCGACCGCGACATTTTCCACCGTAGCGGCACCTGCTCCACATTCGCAAGCGGTCTGGCTGCCCGGATCAATCAAAATGAACCACGGCCGTTGCGTGCGTTGCAGTGCGGCCTCCATGCGCTGGCGGTAATACCAGCGGTTGACAGTCACTTTATCGCCGCTGACGTTGACGCCGGTCACGTGCGTGTCGGCGCGTCCGCCGAGGCGTTGTGCAACGCCGGGCAGCACGCGGTTCCATCGTGAAGTTGCCGGGGCGATGACCAGCGTGGCCTGGGCCGCTTTGCATATCGCTTCCGCCGCCGCGGCGTCGGTGGCGTAACGCGACTGGCTGAAGTCCTTGCCGACGGCGCCGAAATATTTCGTGGCGGGACAGGCAGCGATGGAATTGGCCGCCGCCTGAATGCTTTCACCGACCATACCCACAACGAGTTTTGAACCGGCGAGTGATTTATGCAGAGTGGCTGCGGCGTGCAGCGCTTCGCGCGCGGACTTCGCCAGCGAGCCGTCAGCTTCCATGTGTGCAAGTAACAAGATGGTTTCCATAAATTGATTTTGGTAGCCGCCGATGTGAATCGGCGGACTCCGCGCTCTCACGAGCGCGGCTACGTGCTATTTTTTAATCCACTCGACGATTTCCTTGGCGATGTCGTCCGGCGATTTGTCCTTCACGATTTTGGTTTCGCGCAATTGCTTCGGCAGCGCAACATTCGCGAAGTTCAATCCTTCGCCCGCAAGCTTCGTTGGCTTGGCCTTTTGCAGCGCCGGCATCACCGTGCGCATGTTGACCATGCCGACCTGCGGATTGTTTTTCGGTTCCGGCAAATTGCCCGTCGCCCAGCCGAGCAACCCCGGCGGGCCAGCACATTTCGAAATCTGGTGCTTGCCGCCTTCGACGCGCTCCAAAATCTCCAGCGCGCCGTCGGCGGCGATTTTTAATTCATCCACACCTTGAAATTGGTCCACGATGCCGAGGCGCTCGCCGACCATTTGCATCGTCGCACCCGCGCCGCGCGAGGCCGATTCCCAACCACCAAAAACGAGCAACCGGGATTTATCGAGACCGGGAATCGTCTGGATGGCTTCGGCCAATTCGGCGGCAACTTCCGCGGCCTCGGTGAAACCGCTGGCCGGGCCGTCGAGCGCCACGAGTTCAAACGGAACTTTTTGCGCAACGGTCATCATCACCTGCTGGAGTTTTGCCTTCGGGCCGAGGCTGACGAGCCAGACCTTGGAGCCGGGGGCATTCTTCGCGAGGTTCGCCGCCTCGTAAAGCGCGTGGCTCGCCCACGGGTCGAGGACGGCGGGCAGCAGCATTTCGTTTTTCAACGCCGGCCCGGCCGGTGATGTGACGGGTTCCAGCGTCTGCAACGGATCGGGCACGATGCCGGCGCAAACGACGATTTGGTATGCAATGCTCATGTGGCAGAGATGATTATAAGCCGCGAGCTATTTGAAAAGCAGGAAGGCACGGTAGGGCCGAGCTGCTGCGCGTCCTGGCCGAGCAGCAGCTCGGCCCTACCAGGTTAGCGAAAATTCGTACGAGCAGTGTTCATCCGACGGGAAAGCTCTGGGCGACAGTCTCGCGCACTTCCGCCAGCCACGTAGCGCGCTGTTCCGGCGTGCTGGTAACGACGACCGTGAAGGTGCGGCGCTGGACCTTCTTCACACCGCACAAGTCGAAGATGCATTTTTTCCAAAGCGTTTCCAGCGGGTCGCCGAACACGTTCCGCTCGCGCTCGTCCAGTGTGTTGGCGGTGTTAAAAACAATGGCCGCCTTCGCCTTGAGCAACCCGACCGGTACGCCCTCACCTTTGTCGCCTTCGACAAAGCGATAGGCGACTTCGGGGCGCAAAACCCGATCAATCCAGCCCTTCAAAATGGCGGGCGGCATGCCCCCACCAGTTCGGATGGACGATGATGATGCCGTCGGCGCTGGCAATTTCCCCGCAGTGACGGGCCACTTCCGGTTCGAGTTTTGCGTCCTTTTGGAATTCGGCCGTGGAAAGCAGTGGTGGAAACTGTTCCCGGCAAAGGTCATGGAGAATAACCTCGTGGCCGTTCTGGCGAAGCGTGTCCGCCGCCGTGTTGGCAATGGCGTGGTTGAAACTGCCCGGATTCGGATGGGCAAGGATGATGGAAATGTTCATCAGTTTTCAGCCGAGAGTAATCGGCCAATGATGAGGCTGAAAGTGATTTCAGGACGTCCCGCTTTTCAAAATTGGCGCAAGCAAGGATTTCAATAGCAAGGGTGGTGAGGCGCGCAGGAAACCAAAACATTCCGGCTGCGCGGAAATGGTCAATTACCGGGACTGCCCCGTTCATGTTCACGGTAGAACTCTCGCCAAGCGTCAGGCGCCTCGTTATTCTCCCCGCCATGCCTACTGCTGCGCAGCCAGAATTGCCCGCCAGGAGCAACCCGGACTCAACCAAACCGGTGGAGCGTTTGTTTCCGTTCGTCCTGCGGGCGCGGATTTTGCTGGTTGGCCGCGACACTCTGTATCACAGCAAGAGCAAGCTCCATTTCGTGCTGATCACCGAAGACATTGCGGAAAACATCCGCGCGGAAGTGCTGTCAGACTTTGCGCATTACCCGGTGGTGCAGCGTTTCACGGCGGCGGACCTGGAAAAGTTTTTCGGAATCAAAGGGGCGAAGGCGATTGGCTTTGCGAAGTCCGGCCTCGCGCAATCCATCTACG
>JBEKJN010000309.1:0-3339 GCA_050011235.1 Verrucomicrobiota bacterium
ATGATTTGGACAGGCGACTCGTGGATTTTCTGGTGGAAAAAATCGCTTCGGCAGGCGGACTGCAACTGGTAGGACAGGCGTCCCGCCTGTCTCCATCTTTAAATGAGAAAAATCAGAGACGGGCTGGAAGCCTGTCCTACGCTGATGACCTCGCGCTGCTCTCGCGCATTCGCGAAGCCGCCGAGCAGGCAAAAATCAAATTGTCCATGGAAACGGAAGTCGAAATCGCACTGCCGTTTTTGACGGCTGATTTCAGCTTTGGCTGCAAACTCACTCGCGCCGAACTGGAAAACCTGACACGCGACATCATTGCCCGCACGCGGCCGCACTGCCTGCGCGCGCTGGCGGACGCGAAAATCGAGCCGCAGGATCTGGACCAAGTCATTCTCGTTGGCGGGCAAACGCGGATGCCGCTCGTCCGCAAATTTGTGGGCGAGCTTTTCGGCTGCTCGGAATTTGAGGAGACGCGCGGCGGTATCCGGCTTGGCCGCGACCACCACAAAGCGGATGGTCCGCAGCTCAACACGTCGCAGAATCCGGATGAGGCGGTCGCGCTCGGCGCGGCGATTCAGGCGGAAATTTTGTCCGGCGGTTTCAAAAACGTTTTACTGCTCGACGTGACACCGCTTTCACTCGGCATCGAAACGTTCGGCGGCCTGATGAACGTGCTCATCCCGCGCAACACGACGATTCCGGTGAAGGCCGGCGAGCTGTTCACGACCGCGGTGGACAACCAGCGTTCGATGCTCATCCACGTTTTGCAGGGCGAGCGCGAGCGCGCGAAAGACAACTGGAGCCTGGGCAAATTCACGATTGAGTTTGAGCCTGCGCCGCGGGGCCTGCCGCGCGTGGGCGTGCAATTTGAAATTGACGCCGACGGCATCCTTCACGTGCTGGCGCGCGACACCAGGACCGGCCGGGAGAAAATTGTGGAAATGAAATCCGCCGTGGACGTGGACGACGCAGAGGTGCAGCAGATGGTCGAGGAATCCGTCGAGCACGCCTTCACCGACCTGGCTGCGCGCCGGTGGATTGAGGCGAAGCTGCGCGCGAACGAAACGCTCGCCGCCACGCGCAAGGCGCTCGCGGATTATGCGGGTGAAATTGATGCCGATTACCGCGAAAAAATTGAAGCCGCTGCGCGCGGAGTGGAAGACGCCCTGGACACGGAAAATTCCGCGAATGGCTCCGGCGATTTGAAAAAATTGCAAACTGCGGTGGCTGCGCTGGACGAAGCCACAAAGCCACTGGCGGATTTGCTCATGGACAAGGCGATGGAATCGCTGCTGCGCAAACGCGGCTTGATTCAGTGAGTGGGGTAGCTTGGTTTATTGACCAGCCACAGCAGCACGGCAAACAGCGCAAGAACGATGACAAGGAAAAACACGGTGAAGAAGCGCATTTGTTTCTGGTGAGGGGATGGATTGCCTTTGCGCCGATTGTTTGCCCTGTAAAGCACCCCTTATTCTACTGTAAACCGGCACAATCTGCAACTTGGTTTTGAAATTTACCTGAACAGCCACACGAGCAGCGGCGCCATGGCGAGACCCGGCAGAAAATTCGCGAGTTCAACCTTGCGAACTTCAAAAATGACCAGCGCCACGGCGCAGGCGATGAAACCGGCGGCGGTATTGACAGCATTAATCAGGTTATGCTCGTGCAGGCTGTGCGAATCCAAAAACGGCGCAACGCAAAGCCGGCACGCGAGCGTGATTCCGCCCAGAAGAACCAAAACCGGAAAGGCTGACAACGCCATCGGCCAGCGGAAGATTTTTACGAAACTGGTCATCGCCAGTGCGTCCATGATGGCCTTCACCGCCAGCAGCCAAAAATAACCGGACAATCCATCCGTCACCGCGCCGAGCCAGCCGAGTGGCGCGGCGCAAAACAGCACGGTGCATGCGGCAAAGCCATCGCCGGTTTTGTGCGGCGCGTTTGTCTGTGCCGGGGCGATCACATTGCCCGCGCGCCGGCCAAGGCGATTCGACCATTTTTGCAGGCGCAGCAGCTTGCCAATCCAAAAACCCACCATGACGGCGAGCAGGGCAATGAAAATTTGTTCGAGCGTGGATAAAAAAGTCCCGCCCATGCTCAACCAAACCAGCCGCAATCCGAAGAAAATGGCGGACAGGCCGAGTGCGGAACGAAAGAAAACCTGCGTGCGGAGGGACAGCGGTTTGCGCAGTGCCAGTCCCCAAAATCCGCCGAGCAGGATGCCGATGGCGTTCAGAAATGCGCCGGTCACACGCAAACTCAACGCGGCGCGCGCTCAAAGCGCAAGCCCGAAAATTTTTGCGTGGACTGCCGGAGCCTGTTTTACTCGGTGACGGATGGCCGACGCAAAAACCAGTTTCCGCGACCCGTGGCTTTGGGTTCCAACGCTTTATCTTGCCGAGGGGCTGCCCTATGCGCTGGTGATCAACGTGGCGGTCGTGCTTTACAAAAATCTCGGCGTGTCGAACGCGGACATCGCGTTTTACACCGGCTGGCTCTATCTGCCGTGGGTCATCAAACCGCTTTGGAGCCCCGTCGTGGACCTGCTCCGCACGCGGCGGCTGTGGATTTGGGCGGCGCAACTGCTCCTCGGCGCGGCGTTGGCCGGCGTGGCGCTGACGATTCCCACGCCGCATTTCTTTCAGTTCACGCTCGCGTTTTTCTGGTTGCTGGCGTTCAACTCCGCCACTCATGACATCGCCGCGGACGGCTTTTACATGCTGGCAGCAAGCGAACGCGAGCAGGCGTTTTTCTCCGGCATCCGCAACACATTTTATCGGGTGGCGACGATTTCCGCGCAAGGCGGTCTGGTCATTCTTGCCGGGAAAATTCATGACCGCACCGGCAATTTTGTGCTCGCATGGTCAACGGCCTTTGCACTTGCCGCCGGAATTCTATTGTGCCTTGGCCTTTATCACTTTCTCGTTCTGCCCAAACCGGCAATGGATCGACCCGGGAACGCCGGACCGTCGAAACATTTCCTCGGCGAATTTTTGAAGACCTTTGAAACATTTTTCCAAAAACCGGGAATTGTCGCGATGTTGCTATTTCTGCTGTTGTACCGGCTCGGCGAGGCGCAACTCGTGAAGATGGTACAGCCGTTCTTGCTCGATCCGCGCGCGCAGGGTGGACTCGGGCTGACGGACAACCAGTTGGGTCTGACCTATGGCACTGTCGGCGTCATTGCGTTGCTGCTCGGTGGTTTGCTCGGCGGATTTATCGTGGCACGACAGGGATTGAAATTCTGGTTGTGGCCGATGCTGCTGGCGATTCATCTGCCGGACGTGGTTTTCATCTGGCTCGCTTACGCACAGCCGGAAAGCCTGATTGCGATTGGCGCCGGCG
>JBEKJN010000310.1:0-3313 GCA_050011235.1 Verrucomicrobiota bacterium
CGAAGCAGACGCCAGCGCAGGCCAGCAAATTGACAGACCATGCGTGGACAGTGCAGGAATTGATTGATACAGTCTCCAAAACCGAGCCATGCACAATCTAGGGCACCATTACCGGAAATTGGCACGGAACGGGCTGTAAATTTGACTCGCATTTTGAATTCGAAGAATTAATCTCTGGCTTATGATTGCTGCGATTACAGACTCGCTGGAGCTCGACAA
Organism: Verrucomicrobiota bacterium; assembly: GCA_050011235.1. Classification (GTDB taxonomy): domain Bacteria; phylum Verrucomicrobiota; class Verrucomicrobiia; order Limisphaerales; family UBA11358; genus UBA11358. Next base: position 220 of record JBEKJN010000310.1, read on the forward strand.
GTTGCCGGTCAACTGGTTTGACGCGGCGGTGCTCTTGATCCTGGTCTTGGGGCTGTTCCGCGGACGCAAAAACGGCATGACGAAGGAGGTCCTCTGGGTGTTCCAATGGCTGTCGGTGGTCATCGTGTGCGGGTTGTGCTACGAGAGGGTGGCTCAAGCCCTGATCAACATCGCAGCGTGGAAAAAACCGACCAGTTATGTGGCGGGCTATTTGATTGTCGCGTTCCTGGTCTGGTTTGTGTTTTTGGTTATCAAGAAAATTTTTGCTCCCCGGCTGACCGGCAGCAATGTTTTCGGCAGCGGTGAATACTATTTGGGAATGTTTTCGGGCATGATTCGTTTTGCGTGCATGATTTTCTTCGCGCTGGCCCTGCTGAACGCGCCGGTTTACACCCCGGCGGAAATCCAGGCCCACCAGGCCTACGTGAAACGCTGGTATGGCGGCGGCATCTACAGTGGCAATTACACTCCCGATCCGCATACGGTGCAGGAAAGCGTTTTCAAAAAATCCTTCCTCGGTCCGTACATCAAGAATTATCTTGGCACACTGCTCATCAACACCGGGCCGCCCGAGTCCAAAAAGCCGGCGGCCAAACCGCAGGGCGTGATTACGATCCGTCAATGACCCGCGCCGGCGCGCGCTGAATGAGCATGGCCGGTTTCTCTTCCGCAACCCTCGAACGCATCCGCGCCGCCAGCGACATCGTGGACGTCATCGGTTCCTATCTGCCGCTGAAAAAGGCCGGGGCCAACTTCGTCGCCCTCTGCCCGTTTCACAAGGAAAAGACGCCCAGCTTCAGCGTCAATCCGCACCGCCAGATTTTTCACTGCTTCGGCTGCCACAAGGGCGGCGACGTGTTCACTTTCGTCAAGGAATACGAAAATATCGGCTTCGTGGATGCCGTGCGCCGGCTGGCCGACCGCGCCAAAATTCCCATCGAATTCGATCAAAGCCCCGGTGAACAACAATCGCGTCATCTCAAAGACCAGCTTCTCCAAATCCACGAGCAAATCGCCCAGCGCTGGCAAAATTGTTTGCTCAACGAAGCCGCCGGGCAGACCGCTCGTGATTACCTCGCCAAACGCGGTGTGTCACCGGAGGCCGTAAAACTGTTTCGACTCGGCGCCGCACCCGACGCCTGGGACGACACCGTCAACTGGGCCAAAAGCAAGGGCCACGAACTCGCACTGGTCGAAAAGGCCGGCCTCATCATTCCGAGATCCGAGACCCCAAATCCCAGACCCCAGACCCCAGACGCGAGACCCGAGACCCGAAACTACTACGACCGGTTTCGCGGGCGGCTGATGTTTCCCATTTGCGATGAGCAGGGCAGGGTGATTGGCTTCAGTGGACGGGTTTTGTCCGGCGACGAAAAAACGGCGAAATATGTCAACTCGCCCGAAACGCCCATTTTCACCAAGAGCAAAGTCTTCTTCGGCCTCGACAAATCCAAACGCGCGCTGCTCGACGCCGGCTTCGCCGTGGTTTGCGAGGGCCAGCTCGATTTGATTGCGTGTTTCATGGCCGGCGTGCAAAACGTCGTCGCGCCACAGGGCACCGCGTTCACCGACCAGCATGCGCGCATTCTCAAACGATACGTCGAAAGAATTGTTCTATGCTTTGATTCCGATACCGCGGGCCAAAGTGCGGCAGTACGATCGCTTGACACGCTTCTTACATCGGGGCCCAAACTTATCGTACAAAAAAGAGATAAAAATCCTACGGCAGTTGGGCGAATAACCCAAAAAATAATTGGTGATGCTCTTCCTTCGGGGCTGGCCATCAGTGTTGCAATCATGCCTGAACCGCACGACCCGGACAGTTTCATTAAGGAATTCGGCGTTGAGGCGTTTCAGCGATTAATCAACGGCGCGCGCGAATTTTTCGATTACTTTTTAGATCGTCTTTGCGCAACAAATGATGCAACAAGCGATCTTGGCCGCCGCACAATTTTAAAAGAAATGGGTGAAGCCGTTCTTAAAACTGGCAACGCTGTGCTCATTGAGAAATACGCGCAAAAGACCGCGCTGCGATTGGGGGTTTCCGAACAGGCAGTCCTTATAGAATTCAAAAAAATCCCCACGGCGAAAAATGCACCCGACGAAAACGAAGCCGAACCCGCTGCGGAATCCGAAACGCCACGTCCGTCCGACAAGGAATTTTGGTTGCTAAAAATTTTATTGCTCCATGACGATCTGGTGGGTTGGGCGGCGTTGCATCTGGACATAAATTGGATTTTGCACCCCCTCGCGCGGAAAATTATCGAGCAGCGATTGGCGGCGCAGGCGAAGGAGACTTGGAAAAGCCTGGCCGCTTTTCTGGATGAATGCGAAACGCCCGAAATGCGGAGCCTCGTCACCGAAGCCGCCGCCGAGGACCGCAAAATTCCCAATCCCGAACAGCAGCTCGCCGATGTGGCGCTGCGCCTGCGCAATCAATTTTTGGACCGGCAAATCGCCGCGCTGACGCACAAAATCAGCCAGCCGGAAATTTCCCACATGGAACAAAATGAATTGTTGCATGAGCGGGAAAGATTGCGCGAACAAAAGCGCGCGCCGCTCAAATGATGTGACGTATGGCGTATGACGTGTGTCGCGCAAAGCCTGTCACTTGTCACTCACGTGTCACTCACTTCGCGCCCTGATCAATCCACGCGCGAACCAAACCGATTTGGTCGGTTGTGAGCGGCCCGATGTTTGCCTTGTTATGCGGCGGCGGCATCCATAAAGTCTTGTCACCGGTCAGATGCGCGGCGCTCAGCACGAGCGGACTCTTGGCACTGTCGCCGGCGATGATGACTTTGCCGTCCTTGCCGCCTTTGAGCGCATTTTCAAGACTATCGAGCTTCAGCTTCGCTTTCGGCTTGTCGCCGCTGTGGCATTTGGCGCAGGAAATGTCGAGAATGGGTTTGATGTCGGTGGCATAGGTGACGCCCGGTTTTGTCGAAGCGGGTGGCAACTTGCTCGCCGCGTCATCGGCGGAAGCAACCGCGGCCAGCCCAAACGTGACGGCAAACGCAACGGCGGTGAGTTTAATCGGATTCATTATTTTATTGTTATATTTGAGTTAATTTCACGGACAACCTGAACTTAA
>JBEKJN010000311.1:0-3286 GCA_050011235.1 Verrucomicrobiota bacterium
CGGCTTGCTGTACTTTTCCGGACCAGCGGGTTTCAGGTGCGCTGGAATTTGAAAAAGTGAAATTCGTAAATTTACATCTGGATTTTTCGCAACAATACCTGCAGGCAACACTGTTTGTGTCGCTGCTGAGCGTGTGGGTATTGGTGGGGCTTTTCTATTATCTGAATCGTTACACCCGGCGGGAGTACTTTACCATTTGGACCGTGGCTTGGTTGTTTTATGCGTTGTGGCTGACGCTGGGACTGACCATGCAAGACACGATTTCCAATAAAATTGTTTTCATCCTCAGACAATGTTGTGTGGCCATTTCGGCGGTGTTTCTTCTGTGGGGAAGCGCGCGCTTCCTCAGCCTGCCGGTTCGACAGATGTTGCTGACCCTGTTCATGCTGTTCCTGCTGGTTTGGACGGTCGTCAGTCCGGAAGTACTTTCAGACACTTTTCAAATCCAACTGCCCGTTTTCATTCTAATCGGCCTCGGCAGCGTGTTTGCCGGTGTTTGCTTTTTCCGGGTGCGAAAGAAGATGCCGTTCGTCGGAGCGGGAATGTTGTCCCTGGGCTTCTTCCTGTGGGGGGTTTATCTCTCGAGTTACCCCTTCTCCCAAAAGTATCAAAACCTTTACAATGCTGGCTTCCTCATCGCCGCCGTGCTGCAACTGTTCATTGCGGTCAGCATGATTGTGCTGGTCATGGAGGAGGTCCGTTACAATGCCGAACAGATGCGCGCAGAAATGGAAGCCGTTCGCTCCGAGAAAGAGGCTTTGCAGGTAAAAGTCCTCACCACCGAGGAACAATGCCGCAACCTCTTTGATCAGGTGCGTCTGACCCAGGGCGTGCAAAAAGCTTACGATGAGCTGCGCCGGACCCAGCAGGTGGTCGTGCAGCAGGAACGCCTTCGCGCCTTGGGCCAGATGGCCAGTGGGGTGGCGCATGACGTCAACAACGCGCTGTCGCCCATCGTCGCCTATTCCGAACTATTGCTCAGCACCGTGCCGGATCTTTCCGAAAATGCGCGATATTATCTGCAAGTCATCAACAAATCCGGTGACGACATCGTCCACATCGTCGCCCGCATGCGGGAGTTTTACCGCCGCCGTTCCGACAACGAACAATTGACCAAGGTGAACTTGAATCAAATCATCCAGGAAGTCATCGAGCTCACCCGCCCGCGCTGGCGCGATGTTTCGCAGCGGGTAGGCATTTCCATCCATATCGAACACGAATTCGAATCCGACCTGCCACTGCTGTCAAGCGACCCCACCGAACTCCGGGAAGCCCTGTTCAATTTGATTTTCAATGCCGTGGACGCCCTTCCTCAAGGCGGCATTATCAACCTGGTCACTCGTTCTGTCAGCCGTCCCGCTCAGGGCGAAAATCTGCCTTCTGAACGGCAAATTCAGGTCGAGGTGCGGGACAACGGCGTGGGTATGGATGAAAAAACCCGCCAACATTGCCTGGAACCCTTTTTCTCCACGAAAGCCACGCGAGGCGGTACCGGTCTTGGACTGGCAATGGTTTATGGCATGATGCAACGCCACGAGGGCACCATCGAAATTGACAGCGCGCCCGGACGCGGGACTTGTGTCCGGCTCATCTTCCCCATTCGGGAAGAAGCTTCGCCAGCCGCCGAGATCCCTGAACCACGGGTAAATCAAAAACGTTCGCTGCGCATCCTTTGCATAGACGACGAATCACAGATTCAGGAACTGCTGGAGCATTGTCTCACGACCTTGGAACATCGGGTGACGACAGCTTCGAGCGGCAAGCAGGGGGTGGAGATGTTTCGCGCGGCCATGCGCAAAAAACAGCCTTACGAGACGGTTATAACCGACTTGGGCATGCCGGATATTGACGGCCATCAGGTGGCCCGAACCATCAAGGCGGAATCTCCCGGCACGCCGGTTATTATGATGACCGGCTGGGGAACAATCATGAAGGATGACGGAGAACTCGTTTCAGATGTGGATGCCGTGGTGGGCAAACCGCCACGCATAGGAGAGTTGAACAATCTGCTCCTTAAACTTACTGCACAGGACAAGCACAGGCGCTAATCCGCTATTTGCCTGGCGCAACCATCTTTTTCCCAAGAACACGGTCCAGTTGTTTTCTCCGGCACACCTTGTTTTTCCGTGCCGATTCCTGCAAATGCCGGTAAGGTCGGACCCATGCCAAGAATCATCCAGTGCCCGGTGGCGCTCACCATCGCCGGCTCGGACAGCGGAGGCGGCGCGGGCATCCAGGCGGATTTGAAAACGTTCGCCGCGCTCGGCGTTCACGGCACGAGCGCGATTACTTGCCTGACCGCGCAAAATCCCAGGCGCGTTCTAGCCGTCGAAACTTGTTCGCCCGGGATTTTGCGGCAACAAATCGAGGACGTGTTTGAGGAAATGCCACCCGCCGCGGTGAAAACCGGAATGTTGTTCTCGGCGGAGAATGTCCGTGTCGTGGGTGAATTTTTCGGGCGTGCGTTTTCGGTGGGGCGAGGCTCAAGACGAGTTGGCTCGCGAGGACGCTCGCCCCACCAAAAGTGCAGGCCGCCGCTCGTCGTTGACCCGGTGATGGTCTCGACCAGTGGCGCCGTTTTGCTGAAACCGGCGGCAATCAAAATCCTGAAGGAGAAATTGCTGCCGCTCGCCACGCTCGCGACACCAAATCTTCACGAAGCCGAAATTCTGACCGGACGCAAACTTGCGTCAGTCGAAGACCTGCGTGCCGCCGCTCGCGAAATCCACGCGCGCTTCGGCTGCGCGGCGCTCGTCAAAGGCGGTCATTTGAAAAATGTGCGCGAGGCCGTGGACATTTTTTTTGATGGCCGGACGGAATTGCTATTGAGCGCGCCGTTCATCAAAGGCGTTCGCACGCATGGCACCGGTTGCACCTATTCGGCGGCCATTGCGGGCTATCTGGCGCGCAGTCTCGATTTGCCGCAAGCGGTGAAATGCGCCAAGGAATTCGTCACGCAAGCCATCGCCGGCAGTTATCGCGTCCGGAAACATTTTGCGCTGAATCAACTGTTTCACTGAGGCGCATTCCACTCGACGACCAACAACGAAACCGCCTCCCGCGGCAGATTCAAGTGCAGGGTGGTCCGACCATTCTCGACGCGGATTTTTTTCGGTGGTTCCAACTCCGCGAGTTGTCCGGCCTTTTCCAGTTCGGCAAATTGTTTTGGCGACAACGTCAACGGCGATCCCATCCGCTGCCAGACGGTGAAGGCATCGCTGTGGTTGGCATCAATGCGGAAATGCCGGACTTGGGCCTTCGTGATTTTTGCAGGCAGTCCGTCCAA
>JBEKJN010000312.1:0-3259 GCA_050011235.1 Verrucomicrobiota bacterium
ATCCGACAATCGGCGGTTGGCAAGGCGGATTGGGATTGCTGTTGGTAATGGCTACAACAACTGCCAGCGTTCACGTGATCCTCAGATCTTGGAAAAACCGCCATTTTTTAACGGGCTGCTAGGCGGCAGCCTTTGGTCTCAAATGCCAAGCGCCTCCAATTCAGCCTGCACCATTTCTGTTATGGTCTGTTCAAAGGAGATTTCCGGCTGCCAGCCGAAAGTATTTTTTGCCTTGGCGGCATCGCCCACGACCTGGCGCGGATCAGCCGGGCGGAAAAAGTATTTCTCTTGCCGGACAAATTTCTGCCAATCCAGTCCGGCAACCTCGAAAGCCAGCTCGACAATGTCCTGAACCCGATGCAGTCGGCCGGTGGCGAAAACAAAATCCTCGGCGGTGCTGTGCTGCATCGCCAGCCACATTCCTCGCACGTAGTCGCGTGCGTGCCCCCAGTCACGCTGCGCGCTCGTGTCGCCCAGCACCAGCTCCTGCTGTCTGCCCGATTTAATCGCGGCGGCGGCACGGCAAATTTTACGAGTCACAAAGCTTTCACCCCGACGCGGTGATTCGTGGTTAAATAAGATTCCGTTGACGGCAAACAATCCGAAATGTTTCCGATAGATGCGCGTCATCTGCGTGCCGAATGCCTTGGCGCAGCCGTAAGGCGTGATGGGCGCGACGGGCGTGGTTTCAACCTGCGGCGATTGTTGCGGGCTGCCGAAAATCTCGCTGGAGCTGGCGTGAAAGAAACGCGGCGGCTTGGGCAGTTTGCGGGTCAGTTCCAAAAGCCGCAACGCGCCCATTCCAGTGATGCGGCAGGTCTCTTCAACCTTTTCAAAGCTCTGACCGACATGACTCTGGCTGGCGAGATGATAGATTTCATCCGGCTCGCATTGTTCCAAGGGCAGACGGATGGAATCCGTATCGTCCAAATCGGCAGGATACAAAAACAAAGTCTTCTGGAATACTTGCGCATCCGCTTTCAAATGTTGCAGGTTGGCCGCGCTGCCGTTGGTGGACCGGCGGATGGTGCCGTGGACTTCGTAGTTTTTCGCCAGCAGCAGTTCGGCCAGATAGGAACCGTCCTGCCCTTCGATGCCGGTGATGAAGGCGCGTTTCATTTATGACCAACGACGGCTATTTCTGGCTTTCGGCCAAGAGTTTTACATCGGCGTCAATCATGAGGCGGACGAGGTCGGCAAACTTGGTTTGGGGCGACCAGTGCAATTTTGTCCGCGCTTTTTCCGCGTTGCCGATAAGACGTTCGACTTCGGCGGGACGATAAAACTTGGGGTCAATCTCGACATGCTTCTGCCAGTCCAACCCAACGCGGTCGAACGCGAGTTCCAAAAATTCGCGGACGCTGTGGGTTTCACCGGTAGCGACGACATAATCATCGCCCTGCGGTTGCTGAAGCATGAGCCACATGGCCTCGACGTATTCCTTGGCATAGCCCCAATCACGCTTGGCCTCGATATTGCCCATGAAAAGCTTGTCCTGCAACCCGGCTTTGATGCGGGCGACCGCCGTGGTGATTTTGCGGGTCACGAAATTTTCGCCACGCCGCGGCGATTCGTGGTTGAAGAGAATGCCGTTGCTCGTATGGATGCCGTAGGATTCACGGTAATTCACCGCGATCCAGAAGGCATAGACTTTAGCCACGGCATAAGGACTGCGCGGGTGAAACGGTGTCAGTTCAGTCTGCGGCGTCTCGCGCGCCTTGCCGAACATTTCACTGGAAGAGGCCTGATAAAACCGCGCGGGCAGGCCAAGTTGATGGATGGCTTCCAGCAATCGCGCCACGCCCGTGGCCGTCACATCCGCCGTATAACCGGGAATGTCAAAGCTGATACGCACGTCGCTTTGCGCGCCGAGATTATAGACTTCGTGCGGCCGGATCTTTTCCAAAAGGCGAATGAGCGACCCGGCATCTGCCAAATCGCCGTGATGTAAAAAAAACTGATTGGAACCGGACACTGCCGCCGCCCGATCCAGATAGCCGCGATACGGCGCGGCCGTGCGGCGGACAATGCCGTGGACTTCATAGCCTTTGGACAGGAGCAACTCCGTCAAATAGGAACCGTCCTGCCCGGTGATGCCAGTGATAAGTGCTTTTTTTTCCATAATTTTATTGCGCCGAGTATTTGCAATTTCTTTTGTCTCGCAAGCCGTAGCAACATTAATCAATCAGTCAGCCTGGCGCTCTACAAATTTCGCTGAACTCACAAAAATAGGATCTGAAATGGGGAATGTGGAAAATAGAAATTAATTGCAGTGTTCCCAATTTCTACTTTGTTATGTGTTGTTTCTCAGAGCAAGATAAACGCAGGTAACTGGCAAACCAAAACCGTCAAAAAATATGGCCGCATTCCCGGGGACGATTTCAGCTCTTGGATGCAGCTTGGCTTTTTACTATTCGTTGGCCGACGAAATCCGAAGCGGCACGCAGGATTTGAAATGCGGTTCGCCGTGTGTGGCTCAAGGAAAAGATGACTGTTGCCCCGGCCAGCAAACCGACGGGAGTGCAGATCAACAACTGCATCAGTGGTTTCATATCTCCAACCATGAGGCGCATCATGAAAGTTGCGCCGAAGACGACACCCCACACTGGCAGATGTTTCAAAAAAACCAGCCAGAAGTCCTGTGTATGCACGGGCCCTTGGCGCCCGGCCTTGTAGTAAGTATATGGCATGGCACCCAACAAAGCTCCCATTGACCAACCGATCGCCACACCGGTAGGGCCAAAAGGCAGCCCGCCAAGGATAGCGGTGACAACCATGAAATTGGCAACCACACTATTAACCAATAAGTCGCGACCGCGGCCCTGAGTGATGAGCAAACAGCCTAAAGCACTGGCCAGGGGGGCATAAAGCGCCAAACCGGTGAATCCCGCCAATATGACAGATGTTTTTTCCCATTGAGAACCCAGCAAAACCAAGGTGACGGGCCGCGCCAAGGCAAGCAGAAGTGCTGTTGCCGTAAAACCCACCAGCGCCATGGAATTGTATATTTGCAGGAAAGTGCGGCGGTAGCGCTCGGGTTCTCCCTGAAGCCGCGAAAGCGTTGTTTCAAACACGGTAGTAACCGGGCTTAGAAGCTGGTTCAAGGGCTGCATGAGCAAAGCCATCGCTCGCGAGTAGATCCCGACCGTATAAGTACCGTAGAACCGGCCGAGTAAAAGCGTGTCAACATTTCTGGAAAGAGAATCAATGAAATTTGCCACGGTGAGATTGGCTCCAAACCCGACCAAGGATCGGGTTC
>JBEKJN010000313.1:0-3595 GCA_050011235.1 Verrucomicrobiota bacterium
GAATATTCCGATGCGCAGGCAAGAACAAGATAGGTATTGGTGGTGCCCGCCGGCTCCTGCCCGGAGGGCGCTATCATCATGATCGCTTTGGACGAGCGTTGAAAGTTGCCACCGTTGCCATCCGGGATGTTCACCGAAAAATAATCCCATGCGAATCCCGGCCCGTCCGAACCGGGGCCAGCGGCAGCAATGGGATCGGCGGAGTTGAAATTAATTTCCGCAGTCCCTGCATCGTTGGGTTCATGTCCGCTGTCGGTTTCGTTCCCGCCGGCATCATACGCCCAGTTGACGGTTTTAACGTCAAGAACGGGCCAGAGGCCGGCGGCAAAGAAAAAACCATTCTTATTGATAAACCCCGAATAGCCCGCCAGCACCACCGTCACCGGCTGCGGCTGATTGTCCGTTTGCGAAGCAATAAGAACGGGATCACCAACATAAACTTGCACATACAAACTTGCCGTTCCATGGGACTTACCGGCACACCGTCCGCCTCCCAAGAGCCATCATCATAAACCGTTGCCCGCACGCCATTGACCACCACACAGTCGTCAATTGGATCGCCGATGAAGCCGGTTACATTAACGGAAGATTGATTCAACTGGTCACCGGTCAAAGGATTGATCACCAAACCCACATCATTCCCAATTACATTGAAATTGGTGACACTCACACCGCCGAAGGCATTACTGGCCGTCAGCGTCACGGCATTGGTTCCGGCATTCAACGACAGATTTTGCACCCAAACCGAGCCATTCTGCTCAACCAATCCTTGCACCGTGTTGCCATTGATCGAAGCGGTGACGGTTGCCGTTGGATCGCTGACTTGCGCCTGCAAGGTGAAATGGCTGCCGCTGATGGTCGTGCCATCCTGCGGCCAGACAAGATTCAACACCGGCGGATTGGTGTTGGGGGAATAATCCAGCGTGAAACTCACGTTGGCCGTATTCCCCGCCCAGTCGGTGGCGTGCAGCGTGATAACGTTCGTCCCATTGTTCAAGACGATGTCAGAACATTCAAAGTAATTGGTGGTGTAGGCGAGCAGGTGGGTGTCGTAGTATTGTCCCGTCAGAAAGCCGGTTTGATTGGTGAAAACGCCTGTAGCATTGCTGACATCAAAAGACAGGCTTTCCAACGGATGACTGGCGTAACCCTGCAACTGGATTGGAGATTGGGAGACAATGCTGGTTGTAGGGTTGGTGATGGTCAGCATGGGCGCATCGGAATACAACGTCACCGATGCCCATCGCCAGGTTTGGGTTGCGTCGGGCGGCAAACCGCGCAAGCCCACGAAAATGGTGTAGGTACCGTCCGCCGACCCAAGAGTGGCAACAATGTTGGAAGAGGTGTAAGGTTGCCAGACGGCATCGGCTTGATCTGTGTCGTTGACCAGCACCGCCATGTAAGACGGCACGCCGCCAAAGATGTTCAATTGCACGGGTGCGTTAAGGGTGTTGACGTAATAATTCGTGAACTGCAACGAGAATTGGATGACATTCGGGTCAATGCCATTCTGATAATCATAAAGCAACGTGTGGGTGCCCGTGCTGTCCAGATTCGTGTCCGACAACGCCACCGTCCCGAAGTATTCCCAAAACCACCAGTCCGGCGTCGTGTTCCCATTTTCCGTCACCCCCGTCCAATCCCGCGCCCAAATGAATAGATTCGTTCTATCCAGTTCCGGCACCGTGAAAGGCATCACGTCCTGATTTGTCCCCGGCCACACTTCCTGCTCGATATTCCAGTCAGGGGTGGTCAGGTCGGTCTTGCTCCACACTTCATAAACCATGTCGGTGGCATTGTGCAGGTTGAACCATGCCACGCTGTTGCTGATACCCGTAATCTCCAGCCATAGTCCATTCGTCGGGAAGGTGTAAGTGCTGGCAGAAGTGTCTGCATCACTTTCCAAGCCCATCGCCCTGGCCAGCAAGTGCATCGCCGCATTCTGCTGTTCCAGCGCCGCGTAGTCGAAATCTTGATCCGCCAGAAGCCAGTTGCCACCCTCTAAATTCCTGTAATCGGGTACGGAATATAATGGTGGGTCATAATTGTTGGTCCCACCGCCACGGCCACCGGATGGAATGGGCTGGGCAAAAACATTCGTGGCGAGAAAAATCCACACGAGCAAATTCCCCATGCCAACACAGGCCGTTTTCACAAGTTTCCTTCCATTGCGTTTGCAGGTGGTTCAAACGTCCAGCCCCATTGAAAGTCCGTTGTCCTATCTCCTGTTCGCGCCGACAATCATTTGAATTCGAGAAATGCGGTCGCGCCATTTTTTGGCAAAAATGCAATATTTTTTGCGATTTCGTAACTTTTTGAGGCTGTTGACGGATTGTCACTGGCTAAACGTAACCAATCAAAGCACGTTGGGGTGGCAAACCAACGATGCGCAGATTGTTAATTTGCGCCTCGGTCAAGACGTATGAAAAATCCAAGCGGTCAAATGCGGCTGAACATCCACCGTCCTCAAGCGAAATTTGAACCCGCGACAATGCCACGTTCGCCCGAATTTCTCCAAAAATTAAAAAGTTGTACTCGACAAACAACCGCTTTTTGCCGATTCAAATGCGGCGTAACCAATGCCACAAACCAAACGCATCGGCATCCTGACAGCGGGCGGCGACAGCCCCGGTCTGAACGCCGCCATTCGCGGCGTCGGCAAAACCGCGCTCGGCTTTTACGGCATGGAAATCATCGGCTTCCGCGACGGTTTCCGCGGCATCGTCGAAGACCGGCGGTTGAAGCTCGACCGGGCCACGCTCGCCGGCATCCTCACCGTCGGCGGCACCATCCTCGGCACGAGCCGCGACAAACCGCAGCGCATGACGATTGACGGGCGCATTCATGACATGACAAATGTCATCGTCAAAAATTACGGGCGTTACGGCCTCGACGCGCTGGTCTGTCTCGGCGGCGGCGGCACGCAAAAAAGCGCACTGCGGCTCAAGGAAGCCGGAATCAACGTCATCTCGCTGCCCAAGACGATTGACAACGACGTGGCGATGACGGACTTGACCATCGGTTTTGCCACCGCGCTGGACATTGCCACGGAGACGATTGACCGTCTGCACAGCACCGCCCATAGCCATCATCGCATCATCGTCACTGAAATCATGGGGCATCGGGCAGGCTGGCTGGCTTTGGGCGCCGGCATTGCGGGCGGCGCGGACGTGATTTTAATTCCCGAAATTCCCTACGATGTCCACAAAATCGCCGACGCCATCCGCCGCCGCAGCCGGGCTGGAACCAACTTCAGCATTGTGGCCGTGGCCGAAGGCGCGATGAGCAAGGAGGACGCCCGGCCCTATGGCACCGCCGAAGCGCGAAAGGAAAAAGCTCGAAATCAAAAAGAGAAACACGAAGCCAAGCTCGAACTTGCCGCGTTGGATGCCAGGCACAGTGGCAACACGATGCGGCTGGCAAAACAACTGGAGGAGCTCACGCACCTCGAATCGCGCGTGACCATTCTCGGTTACGTCCAGCGCGGGGGCATCCCGTCGCCTGCCGACCGTCTGCTGGCCACGCGGCTCGGCAGCGCGTGCGGTGATTTGATACACGAAAATGTTTTCGGCGTGATGGTCGCCTCGCGCGGCGA
>JBEKJN010000314.1:0-3227 GCA_050011235.1 Verrucomicrobiota bacterium
ATGACGGCATCCACCAAGCCTCCGGATTGAAAGTAGGCGCTCAATTGGGGCAGTTCATTTCGGACTCGTCGCCGAACGCGCGCCATGTATTTATCACTGCTGACGCGATGGCCGGGTTTCAGACTGGCCTGAACCGTTGCCGTGTGTTCGGCGGAGTTGCTGGTGTAAATGGAGGAAAATCCCGGCGTGACGCCGATGTTTGAAAGCACCACGTCCAATTCATTCGTCGGCACTTCCTGTCGAATAATATCCTCCACTTGCTGCACCAATTTTTCGGTCTCCTCCAGCCGCGTGCCGGTCGGAGCTTTGATGTTGATGACGAATTGTCCCGGATCAGTCTTCGGAAAATAGGAAACGCCGGTGAACGGATAGAGTGTCAGGCTCAACGCGCAGACGCCGAGTATGCCCAACACTGTGGCTTTTGGCCGCGCCAGACACCAATCAAGCAGCTGTTCGTATTTTTGCAAAAAGCGGCCGAACGCGGTATTGAACCAAGTGTAAAAACGGTTCATCAGTGGCTGACTGGCAGACTGGCCGCTGATGTCGGATGGTTTTTTTGCGCGAATCAATTTCGCGCAAAACAAAGGCACGACCGTCATGGCGATGACATAAGATGCGGCGAGCGACAGCACCACGGCAATGGCCAGCGCGGTGAACAGAAATTTGCTGACGCCGTAAAGGAAGATGACGGGGAAAAAAACCACGGCAGTCGCCAGCGTGGCCGCCAGCACGGGCAAGGCGACTTCGTTGCCGCCTTTTTCCGCCGCGATTTCGGGCGGTTCGCCCATTTCCAGATGCCGGAAAATATTTTCCAGCACTACGACCGAATTATTGATGAGCCGGGAGAACGCCAGCGCCAGGCCGCCGAGAATCATAACGTTCATCGTGTTGTCGCTTAGTGATAACGCAACAAAAGTTGCCAGCACCGACAAGGGAACGGACAGCAACACGGCAAGGGTTGCGCGCAGATTTCCAAAGAAAACCAGAATCAGCACGGCGGTGAGGAACAAGCCGATGCCGCCAATTAACACCAGATTTTTGATTGCGTTTTTGACGAAGACGGACTGGTCAAAAACCACTTTGGCGACCAGTTGATCCGGCACATCCAGCAGGTGACTCACGGCGTCTCTGATTCCTTTGACGACTGAAATGGTGCTGCCGCCTTGTTTCAACACCGGCAGATAAACGGACGGCTGGCCGTCCACGCGCACCATGCTGTATTGGATTTGCGACGCGTCCCTGGCTTCGCCGACATCCGCCACCAGTACGGAGGCATTGTGTTCCGTCTTGAGCGGCAGTTGATTGATTTCGTCAATGTCGTTGAGCTGGCTGTTGGCGTAGATGTTGTAATCGAATGGGCCGATGCGCACATCACCGGCGGGCAAAATCAAGTTCGAGTCGTTCACCTTCCGCACCACATCCATCACACTCAAGTGATAAGCTTCCAATTTGAGCGGGTCCACATAAACCATGATTTGCCGGTAACGTCCGCCGAACGGTTGCGGCACGGACGCGCCCGGAACATTCGCCACTTGATTGCGCACGTCATACTGGCCGAGGTCGCGCAATTCCGCTTCGTTCATTCCCTGACCTTTCAAAGTGATCAGGCACGCCGGCAAACTTGAGGAATCAAATTTCAAGACCACCGGCGGCAAAGTGCCCGGTGGCAGCCGCCGCAAGTTGGCCGCCGCCAAATTTGCAATGGTTGTCACGGCTGAATCCGGGTCTGTGCCTGGTTGAAAATAAACTTTGATGAGACTTACGCCGGGCAGTGAACGTGATTCGATGTGGTCAATGCCACTGCCTAAAGTGAAGAATCGTTCAAACCGTCCGGTGATGTCGTTCTCGATTTGTTCCGGCGGCATACCCGAATAAAACGTGGCTACGACCACCACCGGGATGCGAATGGCCGGAAACAAATCCACCGGCAGGCGCACCAGGCTGGTAACACCAACCACGCAAGTGATCAGGCATAACACCACGATCAAGTATGGATAGCGGATGGCAAATCGGGGCATAATGAATTACAGAGTCAGACGGCTCGTTGTAATTTCAAAAGTTTCATGCGGCTGACTGTATGCCTGTCGGCGCGGGCAGTTTGGCGGCATTGTCTCTTTTCCGATAAACCAGCAAATACGCTGCCGGCACAATATAGACCGTCAACACGACGGACACGGCCAGGCCGCCAATGATGGCGCGCGCCAGCGGCGCGTAGGCTTCGCTGCCGGTGCCGAATTTCATGGCCATCGGAATCAAGCCGAAGAGTGTCGCGAGCGAAGTCATCAGCACCGGTCGCAAGCGCACACGGCACGCCAGTGCCACGGCTTCACGGAGCGGCTTGCCTTCTTCGCGCAGACGATGGGTGAAATCTACAATCAAAATGCTGTTGGAAACAACAATGCCCACCATCATCACCACGCCCATGAGCGACATCACGTTCAGCGTTGTGCCGGTCAGGAATAAAATCAGCAGCACACCAGCCAGACCCGTCGGGACGGCCAGCAAAATCAACAGCGGATCAAGGAACGACTGGAATTGCGCGACCAAAATCAGATAAACCAGAATGACCGAGAGAATCAGGCCGAAACCAAAACTGCTGAACGAAGCCTGCATTCCTTGCACCGAGCCGCGCAGGTTAATGCGCACGCCTTTGGGAAGTTGCGTGCCCTTGATAATTTTGTTCACGCCCTTGAGCACGCCGCCCAAATCTTCCCCGGAAGGCGCAACGTAAATGTCAATGACGCGGCGCAGTTGATAATGATCCACTTCGGTCGGCGCGTGGATATGTTGAATCGTGCTCACCGTGGAAAGTTCCGTAGGCAACGGCGACAGCGCGGCCCGCAACGGAATCGAGCCGAGGTCGGCAAGGTTTTTGACAAAATTTTCAGGATACTGGACGGTCATCATGTAATCGTTGCCGCTTTTGGGATCCACCCAATAACTCGGCGCGATCATCTGGTCGGAAGTCAGGGCGGTGATCACATTGTCCACAACTTCTTTTTCGTTCAGGCCGAGTTCACTGGCGCGGACACGGTTGATGTCAATTTTCAACGCCGGAAAATCCACGTCTTGTGGCACCAGCACATCGCTGACACCCGGCAGCGCGCGAACCTGGCGCGCAATTTGAATCGCGGTCTGATGCGCTACTTCAATGTCCGAACCGCTCACCTGAATGTCCATCGGCGCGGGCATGCCGAGATTGAGAATGGCGTCCACGAGCCCGCCCG
>JBEKJN010000315.1:0-4053 GCA_050011235.1 Verrucomicrobiota bacterium
TCCAGAAAGGCGAGCAATGGGAATGGTCGCTGGAAGATAAAAACACCCTGATTTTCTCGCGCGTTAAGAAAATGGAAAAACGTCGCCACCCTGCCAAAACTTAGGTTGACGCCAATGCGCCATGCGGGATCAGTCCGCTCTGCTTTTCACTTCTTCCGGGATAATGAGCCGGCTCAAGTCGGCTGCTGCAAAATCTGGGCGACTCGCGTAACGCCGGCGTCGTCCCGTCCCGTTGACGACAAACTTGATATGAAGTCGCAGCATTTCTTCGGGGATTTGAGATGGTTGGACGGCATTCTTTTTGCTTTCAGTCCCTCAACGGGAATGACGTAATGATAGTGGAAGACAATTTTTTTACCGAGCCGGAGCAGCACCCTGCAACGGTCACAGTTGCGGAGATTTGCGAGCGGTTCACGGTGGCGGGTTTGCCCTGCAGGGCCGAACGTCACGAGGAGGAGGTGCGGGTTATTTTCGAGGGCCGCAAATCTAAGCTGGTCTTCACCCTGGACGCGTCTGGACACCCCCTGACCGCCATCATGCCGGACGAAATGGATTACGACGCGGATTTTGCCTGTGTTATTTTCGAGGTTTTCGACGGCATGGGATGGAGTTTTGCGCCGGACCAGGGTTGATTGAGTGTGGACGGATTAAGCCGGTGAATGTCCGGATAAAAAATCAGGTTGGCTTTCTTCCAATTTTCGCTTATCTCATCCGCGCATGGGTTCAATCAAAAAACGCCGCAAGGCAAAAATCAACAAGCACAAACGACGCAAAAAGCTGCGTCTGAATCGGCACAAGAAGCGCACGTGGCAGCAGTAGTCTGCCCGGCGTGTTCATTCATCCGCTTGCGCGCCTGCGTTTTGGCAGGTGCAACGGGTAGTTTTATCCTTGATGCCCGGCAGTTTTTCCGCTGATGGAACATCGTTTCGACAAACATTACACCCGCGAAGAGGCGCGCGCACTGTTGCCACAAATCCGCCAATGGCTGGAACGGCTCAACCGGTTGCGGCAGGATCTGGAGCATTTCGACAAACGCTTGAGCGGACTGACGGGGCAGGGGAATGATTTGGGCGGTAAAACGGTGAACAACTGGATTCGCGTACTCGCGGACATGCAGGGAATTCTCGCCGAATTTCAACGCCGCCGGATTTTCATCAAGGATTTGTCACGCGGGCTGGTGGATTTTCCGGCCATTATCGGCGGCAAGGAGGCTTTTCTCTGCTGGGAACAGGAGGAGGACGACATCGAATTTTGGCACGATCTCGACACGGGTTTTGCCGGACGTGAGCGGTTGTAAAAATTTCCAAGGCTGGTCAATTAACAGTCTGCACGCGGCCGGTGTGGTGCGGATTGGCGCGGAACATCGGCCACGAACTTTTCGTCAGCAGCGGCGCCGGACCGCCCGGCGAAATGACGGCATATAAACATCTGCCGTCACAAATATAAACTGTGCCATTGCCGCCGATGACTGGCGAAGCGGAGAGATTCAATTCTGTGTCCGCATACCATGTCTGTGTGCCGTCCCGTTGGACGGCTTGCAGTTTTCGCCACGGCGCGGAGAAATAAATCATCCCGCCGTCGGCAACAACCGGAGACATATCCATCGTTACCGGCGTGCCAAAGTCCCATCGCTTCTTCCCATCGCCACCGACGGAAAAAATAATCTGATTCACCGACAAATAAATGTTACCGGCCTCATCAAGCACCGGCGATGACTCAGTCGTGCCGCCGGTGTGCAAACGCCAGCGTTCCGTCCCGTCCGGACGCAACGCATACAGGTTCCCATCCATCGAGGTAAAATAAATCGTGCCATCGGCGGCGATGGCAGGCGAAGAAATAATTTCGGCACCGGTTGAAAAGGTCCAGCGAATTGTTCCGTCCGGCTTCAGCGCGTAAAGTTTTTTGTCGTGCGAGCCGAAGTAAATCGTGCCGTCGGCGCCAATCGCCGGCGAGGAAACGACAATGTTGCTCGTCGCAAAAACCCATTTTTGCGAGCCATCGGGATTCAACGCGTAAAAGTTTTTGTCCCATGAGCCGAAGTAAATCGTGCCGTCGGCGCCAATCGCCGGCGAGGAATCCACCCACGCGCCGGTTGCGAAAGTCCACTTGAGTTTGCCGACTGGCGAGACGGCGTAAAATTTCCGGTCGCGCGCGCCGAAATAAATCGTGCCATCGTCGGCAATCGCCGGCGATGATTTGATTTCGCGGCCCGCACGGAACTTCCATTTCACCACACCACGCGGCGTGAGGGCGAACAGCGTGCCCTCAAAAGTCGCCTGGTAAATCGTGCCGTCGGGAGCGATGGCCGCAGACGAAGTGGCTTCCCGGTCAAATTCCCGGAAGGGCAGGTGGAATTTCCACAAAATGGTCGCCGTTTGCGCGCGGCAAAAAGGTTGTGCACACAGGCACAAAAGACACGCGACCAGGACTGTCGGACGGAAGGCGTTTGGTTTGCGCGGTTGCATGGCTCGCACGCAAGTAAATCTTCAAAATGGAAAAAGGCAATTTTAAAAGCTGAGGCGGCCCAGCCGCTAAACGATCGGCACCCTGACTGTGGATGTGTCCATGACTTGACCGGACGATGGACCGCACTTAGCCTGAATTCATGGCGAACACGGGCGGCAAAAAGAAGCGCAAAGCGATGATGCTGGGCGTGGGACTGGATTCCGACGGTCACAAACGGCTCACCACCGGCCCGAACTTCGCGCTCGTCGGCGGCACGGAGGAAACGCACGAGCAGATGACCGAGAAGGCCATCAAGATCAACGAAAAGCTCAAGGCCCGTGGCAAAAAGCTGGAAACCGTCAGCCACGAGGAGTTCGACGACATCGCCCACGAGGTCGGCCTCAAACCGGTCAAGCCGCGCTCGAATTAATGAGCTGCTGCGGTCGAGCCTGCGGCTCGAATGAATCGGCGCACAGCGCCGACACTACAACCGAAATTTCTCCACAGCCGCGCGCGTCTTGTCCGGTGATTCATGCAAAATCGTCCGCCAGCCGCGCGCCGCGCCCGCGACGACATTTTCCGGACGGTCATCCAGATACAAAATTTCCGCGCCGTGCCGGCCGGCCAGTTTTTCCAATGCCTCATAAATTTTCGCTTCCGGCTTCATGACACCGACTTCATAGGAATAAATGTAGCCGTCGAAATTCTTGAAAAACGGGAAATTCCGGCGGACGTGCTCAACGGCCAGGTCATTGGTGTTCGAGAAAATGTAGGTGGGCACGTCGGCGCATTTCGGCGTGAAGTTCAATCATCGGTGGAATCGCCGTGAAAATGTCCCCGAAAAATTCACCGAACTCCTCGAATGTGCCGTGAAACCCGATGGCCTGCCGTGCCTGCTCAAAAAAATCCCACCGCGTAAGCAAACCGACCTCGTATTTGACGGTGATGTCGGAACTCCCGATAAAACGGTTGATTCCGTCGAGCGACATCGCGCTGCGGACGGCAATTTTGCGCGCGGCGATCGAGTAATCGAAGTCCACCAGGACCTTACCCAGGTCAAATACGACAATAGGGGGGGCGCTCATGAGCTAAAAAAATGACTAATGACTAAACCATAATGACTAAATAATGACGAAGCACAAATGACAAAATAATTTCTGGCGTTCAGGCATTAAGGATTGGTCATTGAGGATTCTTTAGTCAATTAGGGCTTAGTCATTCGTCATTTCCCCGTCATTTCCCTCCGGCCTTCCAACGCGCGGCTCAGCGTCAGTTCGTCGGCGAATTCCAGCCCGCTGCCGGCCGGCAAACCGTAGGCGATGCGGGAAATTTTCAGTCCTTTGCGTGCGAGCCGTTTGGCGAGGTAATAGCTCGTGGCGTCACCTTCCACGTCCGTGCCCAGCGCGATGATGATTTCCTTGATTGGCTCCTGCTTCAGTCGTTTTTCCAGTTCGGCGATGCGCAGGTCTTCCGGTTCGACGCCGTCGAGCGGGGAGATTTTCCCGCCGAGAACGTGAAACTTGCCGCGATACGTGCCGGATTTTTCGATGCTTAAAATGTCCACCGCGTGCTCGACCATGCACACGAGCGACGCATCGCGCCGGGTGT
>JBEKJN010000316.1:0-3146 GCA_050011235.1 Verrucomicrobiota bacterium
ACGGTGTAGTAACCGTTCGGGTCAAGCGCCTCGGCCTGGCTGAAATATTTTCCGGCTTCGTCGTGACGATCCAGCCAATCGAGGCACATGCCGTCGCGCAAACAACTGTAGGCGTCATAACGGTCGAGCTTCCTGGCGCGTAAGTACCATTGCATCGCCATTTCCGCCTGGTCCGTGTAATTGTCGCCGCCGTTGAAACTTTCCGCGCGATACGCTTCGCCGATGGCGTAGGCCGTTTCAAAATTCATCGGCTCGGCGGCAAATGCCTTTTCCAAGGCTGCGGTGTGTTGGGGCGAAAAATAATCCGGGAACCGCTCTGCACGCGCCAGCCAGATGGCTTCATGGCCGCGCCGCCATTCCTGGCCGGTCAAATAAACGACACCGCCGGCGAGTGTGACCGTCAGCAGAATTTTCACCGGCAACCGTGCGATGAGCCAGTAACGCTCCGTCGCAAACCGCAGGTTGCTGCTCAACAAGGCCAGCAGCGTCACGCCGACCAGCGCGTTGGCCGGGATGTGCAAATTGAAATCCGCCACCGAATGCACCGCCAGCGCGAGCAGGCCGGTGGCCGCGCCGAGAAAAAACGCGAAGCGATTGCTCTGCCCACTGCCGAAATCACGCTCCGAACGGCGGACATACCGCCACGTTTTGGCCAGCCCGGCGACAAAAATTGCCGCGCCCGCCAGCACGATGATCCCGCCTGCCATGCCCCAGTCGGCGAGCAGGTTCAGGTAATCGTTGTGCGCACGGTCGGGGCGCATTTGCGTGCTTTCAGGGCGATATTCCCGGAAGCGGTAGTCGTAATGCGCCGGGCCAACACCCCACCAAAAATGATCCAACCACATCCGCTCCGCTGCCGTCCAGATATCGAACCGCGTGGCAAGAATGAATTTGCTTCCGCTTTCCGATTCTTCCACGTGCCGCATGTAGCCGGCCGTTTGGGACAAATAATTGGTGACAAAAAAAGTTCCGGCGCCGAGCAAAACGAGTAACAACAACAGCGCGCGCCAGCGATGATTGCGGTGGCCGGCCAGAGTGAGCAAAAGCGCCAGCAGCCCGACCGCCGCCGCCACCCAGCCGCCGCGCGAAAGCGTCACCGCCAGGCCTGCCGCCATGATCAGCACCGCGTAGCCGAGCAGGATGCGGAGAACCGCGTTCATCCGCCCCGCCAGAAGATATGCCACCGCCAGCGGCAACAGCATTTCGAGAAATCCAGCCAGATTGTTCGGCGAAATGTAAGTGCCCGAAGCGCGTCCCGGATAGGGCGAAATCAAATTCCAGACGTGGTTCGAGTGCGTCAAAAGCTGGGCGACCGCGTAGCTTGAAATTCCCACTGCCAGAAAAATGAGCGTGAAACTCACGATTTGCACCGACTCCTGGCGATATAAATTGTTGACGATGGCGAAAAATAAAAAAGCGTACACCACCACCTGAATCATCTCCAGCCGCGCGACGTATTCGATGTCCGCCGTGAGATAACGCGCGACAGCGTAAACCGCGAACGACAGCACCACCCAGCTAATCGGCGGCCAGAGCAACTGCGGCTTCCGGCTGAGCCACAATCGCAACGCCCACACGAACATCACGGCGATGGTGAGTCCTTGCACGACGAGAAACGCCCAGGCGTCCACCGCGCCCATGGCCAACGGGGCAAAAACCAGAATCGCGAGCACCAAACCCAAAATGGTGCGCTCGCACCAGCCGTCCAGTCGCTTGCGGTCAATGGTCATTTTGGATGGCAAAATGAACGACGCGCGCCGCCAAGTAAAGCGCAGCGTTAACGTAGCGCAGGCGTCCCGCCTGCCGACTGAAACTTTGCAGGCCAGACGCCTGCGCCGTATTTCAACTGCGCGAGGCCAGTTTCTTTTTCGCGGTTTCGGGACGATATTCCAGAATTTCGCCGGGCTGGCAGTCGAGCGTTTCGCAAATCGCTTCGAGCGTGGAGAAACGGATGGCCCGGGCCTTGCCGGTTTTGAGGATGGACAGATTTTGCGGCGTGATGCCGACGGCATCGGCCAGATCGTTCAGCCGCATTTTCCGCTGTGCGAGAACCACGTCCAAATTGACAATGATGGGCATAAACTTAAACGGTCAGTTCCTGCTCCACCTGAATTTTCTGGCCTTCATCCATGACCCAGGCGATGATGATGGTCAGACACCCTGCGATTAACCACGGAGAAAACAGCATGTCCATTGGTAACTTAGGAAACATGATTACGTGTTCTGCAAAAATCGGACGGCAGGCTGTGATTACGCCATAAAAAATCGCCAGTATTCCAAGCTGGCGGATTTGCGAAACATTCCCGGCTCCAAAAATGATTCCGTTTTCGTAAAGATTGAGCAGGCGATAAAAAGCGATGGCCGCCAGAAGGTAAAGTGAGCAGCGAAGAGCTTCGTAGATTTTCAACTCCGCCGGAATCTCTCGCGGCGAACTGAAGTTTTGATCGCCCACTTGGATGGGTGTTTTGACGTGTCCCGCCACCAACACAAGTCCCAAGACCACAAAATAAATTAGAAACACAGCTTTCAAGAAGCGGCTTAATTTTTTGATCCGACTCAAACGAGAATTGGCTTTTGAAGGATTATCATTCGCATTCATAAAATTGAAAAGTTAAACGGTCAATTCCTGTTCCTCCTGAATTTTCCGGCCTTCGTCCATGATCCAGGCAATTACAACAATGATCGCTCCGGCCAATAGCGGTCCGAAATCAATGCCCCAACCGAAATCAAACGAGAAAAATTCCATGCGATAAATCGGCTGGCTCGGAGAGGGTTGAAATAAACCAGGCCCGGTTTCTTGAAGCAGAAGATGCCTGGTGGATACAAGCGTCCAATTTATCACACACAACAACCCTAAAAATTTGATGCAACGGATGGTCTTAACGGTAAAAATCAACCCGCGTTCGTAATAATGAAATAGCTGTGCAAGCTTCCAATACCAGACACACAGAATCAAAGGGGTAAATAATGAAAGAATGCCGGCACAAAGAAAAAGCGGATACTGATGCGCTGCCTTTGCGGATGCAGCATTGAATTTGTCAAACAACACGGGTGTGCCTTGGAAAATCCAAACGCGCAATAAGAACCAGATTGTGAAAAGCAAAAAGCCGATCACTAAAAGCCTGGCGATTCGGCTGACGATTTTG
>JBEKJN010000317.1:0-3125 GCA_050011235.1 Verrucomicrobiota bacterium
TATTTGAGTTAATTTCACGGACAACCTGAACTTAAGACACCCCAAACGCCAAAAGGTTTCAAGCAAAAAATGTCCTTGAGGAAGACCCACTTGCGGAGGGCGGGTTCCTAGGTTAACCCTTTCACGTGAACGGTGAAAAATTTTCCGACGCCTGGCTGGTGGTGCTGGGACACGGCACGGAGCAAAACGCCAATTCCGCCGCCCCGGTGTATCAGCACGCGGCGGAATTGCGCCGCCGGAAAATATTTGTCGGAGTCCGCGAGGCGTTCTGGAAACAAGAGCCGCAAATTAAAAAAGTCCTGTCCGAAATTTCGGCACCGCGCGTGTTCATCGCGCCGTTGTTCATCAGCGAAGGCTACTTCAGCAGCCAGATCATCCCGCACGAACTTGGTTTTGGTCCCAACTCCCATCTGCGAACTCCCAACTCCCAATTGTTCTATTGCCAGCCCGTCGGCACCCACGACAGCATGACCCATGTGCTTCTGGCCCGCGCGAGGGAAATCGTCGCACAATTTCCGTTCCCGCGCGCGCCCAAGCCGCAGGACATCACGCTGTTCATTGCCGGCCACGGCACGGAGGAGAATGAAAATTCGCGGCAGGCCATCGAGCGGCAGATTGAATTGATTCGCGCGATGGACCTTTATGCTGGCGTTCATGCGATTTACTTGGAAGAATCTCCGCGCATCGCCGATTGCTACGCGCTGGCGCAAACGAAAAATCTGGTGGTGGTACCGTTTTTCATCAGCGACGGTCTGCACACGCAGGAAGACATTCCTGTGATGCTGGGTGAAGCGCAGCCGATCGTCCGGCAGCGGCTCGCCGGCGGCCAGCCACCCTGGCGCAATCCAACCGGGAAAAACGGCAGGCTCGTCTGGTATGCGCCCGCCGTCGGCAGTGAACCGCATATTGCCAACGTGATTTTGGAGCGGGTAAGGGAAGCTTGTAGGAGTCGAGGTGACGAGACTCAAACTTAATAATGTCAGAGACTCCTTACGTCGTCTCCTACGTCGCAGAGGATTGAATTTATGAACAAACTGCGTTTTGGAATTTTGAGCACGGCCAACATCGCCCGCCAAAACTGGAAGGCTGTTTTCAATTCCGGCAATGCCATCGTCACTGCCGTTGCCAGTCGTGACGCGGGGCGCAGCCGCGAATTCATTCGCGCAGGCCAGCGTGAATTTCCGTTCGCTGCCGAACCCGCTGCGCTCGGCAGTTACGAGGAACTGCTCGCAACGCCGAACGTGGACGCCGTGTACATCCCGCTTCCGACCGGAATGCGCAAGGAATGGGTTTTGCGCGCGGCGGCGGCGGGCAAGCACATCGTTTGTGAAAAGCCGTGCGGCATCAGTTTCGCCGACGTTCAGGAAATGGTGGACACCTGCCGCAAAAACCGCGTGCAATTCTTGGACGGCGTGATGTTCATGCATGGTCCGCGTCTGAGCCGCATTCGCGAAGTGCTCGACGATGGCAAGAGCGTCGGCCCGGTGCGGCGGATTTCATCGGCGTTCAGTTTCCTCGGCACCGGGGATTTTTCGCA
The DNA here is from genome assembly GCA_050011235.1 of Verrucomicrobiota bacterium. Lineage (GTDB taxonomy): Bacteria > Verrucomicrobiota > Verrucomicrobiia > Limisphaerales > UBA11358 > UBA11358. The sequence goes on from JBEKJN010000317.1 coordinate 1,538, forward strand.
GGGCAACATTCGCGTGGACGGACGGCTCGAGCCGTTCGGCAGCCTTGGCGATTTGGGGTGGTATTGCATCCGGTTCACGCTTTGGGCGCTGAAATGGCAACTGCCGCACACGGTCACAGGCCGGATTCTCTCGCAATCCGAACCCACCGGCGGCCGCAAGCCAGCGCCCACCGAATTTTCCGCCGAACTTGTTTTTGACGACGGTGTTTCGGCGGGATTTCACTCTTCATTTCTTGCCGCCTATCAACAATGGGTTTTTGTCAGCGGCGTGAACGGTTGGGTGTGGGTGCCCGATTTCGTCCACCCGTTCAACAGCCGTGAACCGGCCTTTGAGGTCAACCGGACGGAAATTCGCGTCCCGATGGCGGCCGGCACGCAAACGCCAACCCCCGTTTCCGACCCGGCTGAACTTGGCCACGCGACCGCGCAGAACACCATCATGTTCCGCAACTTCGCCAACCAGGTTTTTTCGGGGAAACTCAATGACGAATGGCCGATGTGGGCGCTGAAAACGCAGCAGGTGCTCGATGCGTGTTTAAAATCGGGTCAGAAAGCTGGAAAGCCCGTAAGAATTTCCTGAAATCGCGAGGCACGCGAAATGAGACCTCTGCAAAGGAAGCGTGGCGGCTCCCGGCAGAAAGCCGCGCAAACCAATTTTCCCGGAAAAATGTGGCGGTTTACCGGCCGCCGCTACGGTTGGGGGAGGTTTTTCAGAGGTTTCGAAATGGCACGCAAGAACCATTTCGTGTATTTCGTGGTTTAAAAACATTTCCATCTTCCATCCGCCACCCTCCATCCTCTATGCTTCCGTCGTGCTTTTTCGGAAGATAACGATCATTGGCGTCGGCCTGCTCGGCGGCTCAATCGGGCTGGCCGTCAAACGCCGGAAACTCGCGCGCCGAACTGTGGGTTTCGTCCGCCGTGCTGCCAGTCTGAAGGACTGTAAAAAGGCGGGCGTGGCGGATTTCGTCACCGCCGATTTGCTCGCCGCCGTCTGGGATGCCGACCTCGTCATCCTTTGCGCACCGCTCGGGCAAATGCGTCCGCTCGCCGGGCGGATGCTGCTGGCATTGAAACCCGGCGCGATTGTGACCGATGTCGGCAGCGTCAAGGCCGGCGTCGTGCGTGAATTGGAAACCTTCATTGCCAGGTCCGGCGCGCATTTTGTTGGCAGTCATCCGATGGCCGGCGCGGAAAAAACCGGGGTGAGTGCCGCGCGCGCGGATTTGTTTGTGAACGCCGTTTGCGTGGTGACGCCGACAAAAAAAACAAACCGGGCGGCGCTGAAAAGCGTCGAACGATTTTGGAAGGCGATCGGCTCGCGTGTGCTGAAATTAACACCGGAGACGCACGACGCGCTGGTCAGCCGGACGAGCCACTTGCCGCACGTGGTGGCCGCGGCACTGGCAAACCTGGTTTTGAACCCGGCGCAGCCGGAGTTTCAAGCCGCGCTTTGCGCCAACGGCTTTCGCGACACGACCCGCATCGCGTCCGGCTCGCCCGAAATGTGGCGTGACATCGCGCTGGCCAACCCTAAAAACATTGCGAAGTCGGTGAACACCTTTGTCGCTGAATTGAAGAAATTCCA
>JBEKJN010000318.1:0-3116 GCA_050011235.1 Verrucomicrobiota bacterium
AAGCTGAAAGGAGAATTGGATTTAGGCGAAATCATACATGCGGGTTTGCTGGATTTAGAGCTTTGAAAGCTTCCGCGTATTCCTCGCCTCTAAACTTTAGCCGCCTCTGCGCCAAAGTTTCGTCATGGCGGAACGAGTTTCGAAAGAAAATCCTTGGCTTTTTTGCTTGCCACTGGCGTCGCGTCGCAGCATTTTTGGCGAAACCTAGATTCGCGAACCACAAAACCCCAAGGAAATTTATGCTGAATACAAATCGTCTGATGCAATGTTGGGCCGGTTGTTTTGTTGCCATACTGGCCATTGTTTTATTTACCGGCTGCCAATCGGGCAAGGAGCAGGCCTCCGGCAAGATGGCGTCCACAACGGCAGCCGCACAAGCGGCACCGATTGCGCCGGCTGAGCCCGTAGCCCCCATGCCGCCCGTGGTCCCCCCGCCACCTGTTGCCCCAACCCCTGCCGAGACGCCTGCGCCACCGGCGGCCCCGACTGCTCCGGCGCCTGTCGCTGCGCCGGTCGCCGCACCTGTTGCCGCCGCCGTGCCGGCCCCGGCTGCGATACCCGTGCCCACACCCGTGCTGCCGCCCGTTCGCATCAAGGCCGGCATTTCTAACAACATCACGGACGCCGATGGCAACGTCTGGCTTCCGGACCAGGGCTTTACGGGCGGAGACACGTATGAGCTGTCCGACGCGCAAATTGCCAACACCCAAACCCCCGCGATTTATCGCACCGAACGATACAGCATGACTTCGTTTTCGTATCCGGTTCCCAACGGCAAATACACGGTGAAACTTCATTTTGCCGAGATTTACGATGGCATCACCGGGCCGGGCATGCGTGTTTTCTCGTTCAATGTCGAGGGACAGGAATTCAAGGATTTTGACATCTGGGTCAAGGCCGGCGGTCCCAACCGGGCCTACATCGAATCCGTTGATGTGGAAGTCACCGACGGCAAGCTGGACATTACTTTCACCCCCAAAGAGGAAAACCCTAAAATCAACGGGATCGAAATACTTCCAAGGTCCTGAACAACCGGTCGGCCGCCGCCTTTCGCGCGTGCGCTCCGTTTACGAACTTTTGCTCCGAACTCTGAATGCCTTCGCGAATGGGCGATTGCGGGGCAAGCTTCGTCATGGCGGACCAGTTGTTGAGCGTTCGTCCAGCCGGGGCGGGACGTCCGACTACCGGCTCAGTTTGTAAGCCTTCATGATCGTGGCGTATTTGGTGATCATGTCCGGCACTTCCCAGTCCGGCAATCGCCCATCGCGGAGGTAATGAAGAAAGTTTTCGGTGACTTGGGCGAAATGGGCTTCGTGACCGACATCATACTTCGCCGGCACGGTTATTGGCCACGCATTTCCTTCCCGCCGGAAACCGACACCGGGATATTTGCCTTGCAGGCCTGCAATCGCGTTCTTCAGCGCCGCCTCGAATGCCGAGTCGTCAACCCCATCAGTTTTCTCGACGTAAAGAAGCGGCTTGAATTTCTGTTCAATGCCCTGCCGGATGATCAGCCGCGCCTTGGTCCCGCGCATGACCGAATAATGCGTATCGCCCGAGCCCGGCGGCGCTTCAAAATCCCAAGCCACGGACACCCTGATGTAAACGCCCCGCAGCCGGTAAGTGAATTCACCGTTGGCATAGACCTGTAGCACGCCATCCTTCACATCATTTTTTAGAAAATCTGGAAAATTTTCCGCGCCGGTCACTTGTTTGAATTGTTCGCGCGTTAGGGGCGTTGCCCAGCGGCGCGCGCTCAACACGTCGGCGTCAGCTGGTTCCAATGCCTGTTCCGGGAACGCCTCCCACTGGACCAGATCCACCAGGTGCGTGCTGACGTCCACGATGCCTTCGCCTTCCTGGCGCACGTCGAAGAACCATGCCGGGCGCTTGAGCGGCACACCGGCCACGGTTTTTAAAAAATAATGGACGCTTTTCATCGTGATGGCGGGCTCATTCGACGAACCCTTCACCAGTTCGCCGAACAGCGCCGGTTGCCGCGACAACTCGCGTTGTAATTCCGTCGTGATCTCATAACGCTCGGTCATGATGTCGTAGAGCAGGACGTGATTGGAGGCCGCAACGGCAAATGCCTGCTGCAATTTGCCGAAATCCTGCGGGGTGATGGCCATCGGTTTGTCGGCGAGGACGTTCAATCGGGCCTGCACCGAGCGAAGGATATACTCCGTCTTCCGCGTGTTGTTGCCCGCGATCACGACGACGTTCCCCGGTTTGTCGGCGAGCATCTTCTCCAAAAAATCCGGGCCGGTGTAAACCTCCTCGCGCCAGTGCGTCGGCTGGTTTGACCGTGAATTGAAGCTCTCAACCCGTTTGAGGTGTTCCTGCAGGTCCTCGCCGGCGGGCGCATATACATGCACGAGCGGGTCCACGTCCGCATACATGAATTTCTGCACCAGCGACGCGTGAAAATGTCCGGGGTCGAGCGTCATCAACCGGAATTGGACGGGTTCGGGTTTGTCTCCGGCCATGACGGAATTCAAAGCTGCGATTTCAATGCAGACCAACGTTAACAAAAGAATACGATTCACAAATCGCCGATGAGTTGCGCCAACATCGAACGCTGAACATCGAACATCCAACGTCGAAGGAGATCGCGCTGGACGGTCATTCGGAGTTCGATGTTCAATGTTGGATGTTCGGTGTTTCCATCTCAAAGCTCCGATTCTTAACTCCCAGCCAGCCGAAGCGCCCCGTAAGGCGCGCGTTCCGGGCGCGACAACATGGCGTTCGCCTGGTCGTCGTTGACAAATCGTTCGGTTTTTACGTCCCAGTTCAGCGGCCGTCCGAGTTTCATCGCAATCCAACTCAAAATGCATGCAGTGTTGGCGCGATGCGCAATGGGCGCCGGGGCCAGCGGAGTCTGGCGCGACTTCACACACTCGAGCCAGTTTTTGTGGTGCTCGAGGCTGTGCGGCAAATGCACCGTCACACCGTTCGGATCGAGGAGTTTCGCATCGCTCGCGTCGAGCGGTTTCAAGGAAGTGGCAGATGACTTGGGATCGCTCGCCGTCGTTTGCGCGTCGCGAGAAACAAAAATCCAGCCTTCATCGCCGATGAACCGGATGCCGTTCGGGAACTTGTCCGTCACGGTCATC
>JBEKJN010000319.1:0-3114 GCA_050011235.1 Verrucomicrobiota bacterium
CCCTGGATGGTGACGATGCCAAAATATTGGCCGGGTGGAGTTGCCGGGGCGATTGTGATTCCAAATACGACGTCTCTGTAAGTTTCGCCAGGCAACAGAATACCGGGAACGTTTGCAAAGAACGCATTTGTGTCCGCTGCGAGGTAATCGGCCGCCTCATCAATAAAACTGAACTGGATGTCATTGAGGAACAGATCATCGGTCAGGCTCGTGTTGATCAGCGTGCCGGTGAAGATGACTTCATTGCTCCCAACGTCTGATTGTGCGGCTGGCGTCAGGACGAACGCCAGATCCGCTTGTGCCGAAGCCGCAAGCAGCAACGCCAGACCGGACCGAAGCACGAATGGTTTCAAGCGCATAACGGGCATTCGTCAGTGACCAATGGCAAATAAGATGGCGTTGTTGATCGCATAGACGATTCCATCGACGCCGACGATGGTGGGCGTGTAAGCCTCGCCGACGCCCGTGGTCAGCACGTTGGTTTCCGAAAATGTATTGGAGGTCAAATCCCAGCGGTAGAGCCTGCCGTCCTCGTTGTTGGCCAGCACGGATTTGGTGAACGGGTCAATGGCGGCGGAATTGATGCACCACTCGCGCACGGCGTTCGGATGCTGCGCGTTGCGGTTGTCAGGATCGGGCGTGGGGCCGGCGATGGTGAGGACTTCATTCATCACCGTCGCGCCGGAGACCGGGTCCGTTTCGCTGTTCTGCGGGTCGAGGATGGCTATTTTATTGACGCCATCGCCATTGAGTCCGGGATCGGCATAATTGTTATACTTGGTCATTAGCAAATAGGAGGAATTGCCGTGGTAGGATGGAACCATTGAAGCCGGCACGATGGAAGCCGTGTCGTCCCAGCCGAATGCGCCGGGCAGCTTGGTTTGGGTGAGCGTGCTGTCGAAATGCAGCAGCCAGCCGCGGTCATTGTTTGAATATCGCGGAGTTTCCAGCACGCCATAATAGACATCTCCGTCCGGGCCGACCGTGGGCGACGCTGTGCCGTCGTCATCCACATCGGCGTCGTCCATGGGATTTTTCACATCCTTGAGCCGGACGCCGGCAATCGGCGCGAGGTTCCGGCTGTCCAGGGCGACGAGATAACCGTAACCGGAATAACCGTTGTTGACGGCGAGGTAGAACGTTTTGTGATCGTTGCTCAACGCCGGCGCGCAGTTCATGGCGACCTGGCTGATGGCGGCATTGGTAACGGTGTAGCTGGCAGCAATCCAAGCGCCGGTTCCATTGAAATCAATGCGGGCGATGCCGCTTTGGAGATTTAGCGGCGTGGAACCGGTGACTTGAAATCCGAAGAAAATATTTCCATAACGGTCCGAGGTGATGGGCGTGTTGATGAAGACATTGTTCAAATAGGCGTTCGTATTGGCGGTGTAATTGGTCAGCCCATAAAATGCCGTTCGTCCGATGACCGGGGAAGCATTGGTCGTGTCGGGAGTGTCACAATAATAAACCGTCCCGCCGCCGCCGGAAAAATAGAGCCGGTTCTTCGGTGTCAGCGTGGGTGAAAAACTGGGAATCCAATTATGAGGGGGCAAAATATAATCCGTGGACTGCACCCAATTCGTCGCACCTGTTGCGCCAACCAGTGCCTCAATTTCAAATCCACCCGACGCGCCTGTCTTCACCGGCACGATAACGGTGTTGGAACGTGTGATTAAAGGCGAGCCGTAGTGGATGAATAGTTCGCCAGTGTTGTTGGTGGGCACACTCAAATCCACCGACGTCTGCCACACGATGCGATTCAGCGGCTGGGATGCGACCGGCGCAATGGCGTCATGCTGTGGATCGTGACTGTAACCGCTCCATGGAAACCGGATGCTCTGTGCCTGAACCTTTACCGAAATCAGCAAGACAATCATCGCCGCGATATGGCAGGAGAACCGGACGAAGGGCTTGGTTTTAGAAAGCACGGGCGGAAGCGTCGTTGACGGAATGGCAATGACAACGGGCGGGGCGACAAGGGTGAAGGCGGCCAGCTGGGAAACACTTTCCTGGCAATGCCTCTGCGTGGCGCGGGAATCCTTCATCAAAAATTGTTCCATTTATGATATGAACAAGTTTAACTTAAAACAACTCGTTCGCCAGTCAAACAGTTTCAAATCAATACGTCAGCAGTTCCACTTCGCGCAGGCCGTTGTTCGTCAATTGCCAGTGACTGCCGCGTTTCACGACCAGTTTGCGGCAGTGATGGGCCGTTTCCTCCTCTTCGTTGACGGAGAGCAACTGAAATTTAGCCTTTCCTTTGATTTCAGAAGCGGCGCGCGGCATCAAGGCGAAGGCCACGCCGTTGTAATTTAGCGCGATTTCATAGCCGGCCACCCTTTCCTTTTCGGCAACCGGATTCTTCAAAATGAGCGTCGGGTAACGTTTCAAATATGGAAAGTTGGTCGCCCGCACGAGCACCCGGCAAAGCTCCGTCTGGCCCCGGATGAAATTCAACAGGCTGAAATCGCCTTTGGGATTGTGCTCGCCGAGCAGAATTTCGCGCGGGTCGAGGCCGTTCAAGTTCTGGCCGTTCCATTCCCCGTGATCGTTGCGTTCACCGGGAGAACTTTTTTTGAACCAGGCCGCAAAATTGTCGTTGACGAGCACGTTCAATTCAAAATGAACGTGCGCGCGCCATTTGGGGATGGTTTCGGCGTTTGAGGTGCGGCCCATCGTGGCGATCATTTCGCCGGCCTTGACCGGGTCGCCGATTTTCAGGCCGGGGCGGATCGCGCTCAAATGGGCGTAGAGCGAATAAATTTCCAGGCCTTCGACAAGGTGGCGGACAACGATGTAATTGCCGTAATTTGAGAGCGAGGGCCTGGTGTTGAAATAAACCACCGTGCCGTCGGCGGTGGCCATGACGGGGTCGGCCGGCTCGCCGTGCTGATCGCGTTGCAGGCTGCGAATGTCAAGGCCCTCATGCATTTGCCAGCCGTCGCTGCGAACGCAGCCAAATGAACCGGTCGTCCACGGCTTGTCTGGAGCAGTGGGCGCGAAGAATTTGAGTTCGTTGCCGATTTCATACAAGGCATGGTTCGCCGTGGGAAATTGAAACGGCTGCTGCGCGAACAGATTCGCGCAGAAAAACAACGACGCAAAAAAAATGGC
>JBEKJN010000320.1:0-3106 GCA_050011235.1 Verrucomicrobiota bacterium
GAACATCATCCGTTTCATGTCCGGCCATGCGCCGTCGGAATTGCCGCGCGAACAATGGACCAAGCCCGGTACGGAAAAGTGTATCACACTGATTTATGAAGGCGTGTATGCCGTCGCCAAAGTCCGCGACGTGCTTGGGCCGACCGATCCGTCCAAGGCGCCGCCCGGCTCCATCCGCCGCGAATTCGGCTCGACCATCATGGTCAACGCCGCGCACGCCAGTGATTCGCCGGAAAACGCCAGACGTGAAATGAACATCCTCAACGTGGGCGAAGATAATTTCCGCCAGGTCGTTGAGGAAGTTTACGGAAAGTTGTAAGCGCGCAGTTTGTCCAGCAAGCGCGCGTCGGCCGCCGGAAATGCGTATTCGTCCAATTCCGGTTTGCCCACCCACTTGAGTGCCGCGCAGCCGAGCGGCTCCGGTTCGCCACCTTCCAGTCGGCAAACAAAAAATTTCAGGTGAACGGTTTTTTCCGGGTAAGCGTGGACGATCTCCTCAAAAAGGTCGCCAACGGAAATTTCCACGCCGAGTTCCTCGCGCAATTCGCGGGCCACGCATTGCTCGAAGGTCTCGTCCGGTTCGCGTTTGCCGCCGGGAAATTCCCAGAGTCCGCCGAGATGCGCCTCGGCGCGGCGCCGGGTGATGAGCAGTTTGCCGTCGCGAAAGATCAAGGCCGCAGCAACGTCAATGGTTTGCAGGGTTGGAGTGCTGGAGTGGTGGAGTGTTGATTTTTTGTTCGGCTCCATTGCTCCAATGCTCCATTACCCCAACTCTTCTTTCACCGCCCGACGCTTTTGTAAATCCAGCCGAGGCGTTCCATTTCCCCGCGATCGAACAGGTTGCGTCCGTCGAACATGATGGGATGGCTGAGCGATTTGCGGGCCCGTTCGAGATCGAGCTTTTTGAACTCGTCCCATTCGGTGGCCACCAACAGCGCGTCGCAACCGTCGGCCACGGCGTTCATATCGTCCACATAAGTCACGTTCGAAAGCACCGCCCGGGCTTTTTCCATCGCCTTCGGATCGTGGACGCGCAGCGCCGCGCCCTCTTTTTGCAGGCGTTGACAGAGTTCAATCGCCGGCGACATTCGCACGTCGTCGGTGTTTTGTTTGAAGGCGAGGCCGAGCACGCCGATGTTTTTGTCCTTGAGCACCCAGAGCGTATCGGTGATTTTTTTGATGAACCGCTCCATCTGCTCGACGTTGATGCGTTGGACTTCCTTGAGCAGCCGGAAATCGTAACCGATCTGCTCGGCGATTTTGATGAAGGCGCTGAGGTCCTTTGGAAAACAACTGCCGCCGAAGCCGATGCCGGCGTTGAGAAAGCGGCGGCCAATGCGTTCGTCCATGCCCATGCCGGCGGCAACTTCCTGCACGTTCGCGCCGGTCACTTCGCAGAGTGCGGCGATGGCGTTGATGTAGGAAATTTTGAGCGCCAGAAACGAATTGGAAGCATGCTTGATAAGCTCGGCGGAATTGATGTCGGTGATGATGATGGGCGCGTTGAACGGCGTGTAAATCTCCTTCAGCGCCGCGATCGGACGTTGCGAACGGACGCCGATGACGATCCGGTCGGGCTTCATCAGGTCACCGACGGCGAACCCTTCGCGCAGGAATTCGGGATTGCTGACGACATCAAAATCCACCTTCGCCGGGCAATAGCGTTTGATGGTTTCGGTGACCTTTTCACCGGTCTTGACCGGCACGGTGCTTTTGTCCACGACGATTTTGTAGGTGGTTATGGCGGCGGCAATTTCGCGCGCGACCTTTTCGATGAAACTCGAATCCACCGAACCGTCCGGCAGCGGCGGCGTCGGCACGGCGATGAAAATCACGTCGGATTTCCGGACGCCATCGGCAATGCTGGTCGTGAACAAAAGCCGGCCGGCGGCTGTGTTTTTCTTTATGAGTTCTTCGAGTCCCGGCTCGTAAATCGGGATGCCGCCGGATTGGAGCAGTTTGACCTTGGCCGCGTCATTGTCCACGCAGGTGACGTGGTGGCCGACCTCGGCGAAACAAGCGCCTGTGACCAGACCGACGTAGCCGGTGCCGACGATTGAAAGCTTCATGCTCAGGGTTCGACCGCCGCCGGCTTTGCTGGCGTCAATTTCGTTTTTAATTCCACCGCGCGCAACGTGGCTTGCTGTGCGAGTGGGCTGCCGGGACTGGAGCGGACTATGCTTTCATAAAAATTGAGCGCGTCGGTGAGTTTTCCCTGCTGCCCGTCAATCCGGGCCAGCGCGAATTTTGCGGCGTTCCCCTCCACCACGTGTGTTGAAAAGCCGTTGGCGACCCGCTGATAAGCGCCGACGGCCAAATCCAGTTTGCCGAGCGCTTCAAGGCTGGCCGCCACGCCGAGTGCAGCCGACGCGGAAAACTCGCCGTCGGGATGGGCGTCGAGAAATTTCTGGAATTGCGTCTGCGCGTCGGCATATTTGCCCGCGGCAAACAGCGCCGCCGCGCCCTGCAACCACGCGCGCCGCCCGGCGAGCGTGTCCGGATGTTCGTTGGCGATTTTCAAATACGAGTCGGCCCACTGGCTCTCGTTCGCATTGGGCGGCAAGGCAAGAGCCAATTGGGTTACCCCACTGCCCGCGGTGATTTCTTTTTGCTCCCGCTGCCAGGAGAAAAATGAATATAGAAAAATGGCGGCAATGACAATTCCCGTGCCGACAATAAGCCGGTTCCGGTTGGCCTCAATCCACGGCCACAACTTGAAGAGAAAAGCGGTCGGTGTGTCTTGTGGTTGCATAATGGGCGTGCAATCTTTCGCGGGAAGGCCAAAAACGCAAGCTCGAAATCTTCCGCGCACGGTGGAAAATTGGCTTGAGTGCCGGGCGTGGGTGGGTTTCACTGGGCGTGGTGGAGAGATGGCCGAGTGGCTGAAGGCGGCGGTTTGCTAAACCGTTATACGGTCAAAAGCCGTATCGGGGGTTCGAATCCCCCTCTCTCCGCCACTCAATAAAATTAATGGTTTTGTGAGTGTTTGCTGGCCAGTGGCAACGCCAAGTGGCAACAAATCCACCGATGTTTGAGGATGTCAGGATTCGATTTTAAGGCTTTCCAGCATGGACGCGCGGTTTGAAGGTCAATCCCGTGTTTCCAG
>JBEKJN010000321.1:0-3078 GCA_050011235.1 Verrucomicrobiota bacterium
GGCCAGGCCCACCACCGGCGGATACGCCTGGTCCGATTTCATCCGCGGTTCGACGTATTCGATGACCTCGAACAACAGGCTGTTCGCCGCTTCGTAGGTCAGGCCGGTGAGCTGGGCGATGTAACGGGTCGCACGGTCAATCAACTTGAGGTTCGACGGTACGACCCAGACCATCGTGTTGCCCATCACCCGCCCCAGCCGCACCATCGTGCAGGTCGAAAGCGCATTCATCACCAGCTTCACCGCCACGCGTGTCACGCCGTCCAAAAGCAAATCCGTTTCCGGCACCGGAACGAAAACCTCATCAATTGCGGATTGTTCAGATGGAGCCGACTGACGTCGGCTGCTACCGAAATAAATGAGGCCGGTCTTCGCGCCCGCCTTCCGCGCCGCTTCAAGCTGGACATGGTAAAATCCGTCCGGCGACAGCAGCAATTCCTTTTCCCGCTCCGACACAATGGCCACCGCGCGGTCGCCCGCACCCAGCGGACGATATTTGAGGCCGTCCAAGCCAATCTTGAACCGCATCAATTCCAGCGCACTGATTTTGGGTAACTGGTAGGGCGCGATGTCCCTATCGCGCCGGTCTTTGCGGCCAGCCATCTCGGCGGGCTGCGGAGAGCCCGCCCTACCTTCAAGCAATTCGCGCACCTCGTTTTCGTCCCATTCCACGCAACGCGGCTGGCGTTTCAAAATGTGCCGCCATGCCTCCTTCGTTTCCTTTTGTGGCAGGAACAAAAACGCCCACGATGCCGTTGCGGTCGTGTCGTCAAATTTGCGGAACGGTGGCGTGCAGTAAGTCGGCGACCGCTCGGTCGTGTCCGTCAAAACATCAATCCCGAACCGGTCGGCGAAGTAATTGTTTTTGTGTCCGGCGCGATAGACTGATTCCTCCAGCACGACAAGTTTCGCCAGTTGTTCGAGCAACGCCGGTGATTTCAAACTCGCGTGCAGTTCCCCCAGGTTGGCAAGGAATAATTCTGGTACACTGGCAGGGTCGTCGCGCCGCGATGACCGGACGGCGCAGCGCGCCGTCCCTACCAACTCCCGCACCACCATTTCCAAAATCGTGAGCAACACGCAAAGCTGGATGGAGGTGGCCTGCATCCGCGTGGAGCCGGTAATGGCCATCGGCCCGGTCGTGAGGTTGATCTTTTCAATGCGCGCGTCTTGAATGACTTCGCGGCTGCGCTGGACATGACGACAGAGAATTTCGTCCGGGTTGTTATAGACGAAATGGACCTTGGCACCGGCGTCCACGCCTTCCCACGCCGTGCCGATGACGAATGAGGTCTCGCCGCCCTCGGTGATGGCGAAGACCACGTCGCCCGCGCGCACGCCGAGGTCGCGAAGCTGTTTGCGCCCGAACGCGGTGAAATCCTCGAAGCCTTCCACGGATTTGATGAGTGCATAATCGCCGCCGGCCATGACGTTGAACGTGCGATTTTCAAAATCGGATGCTGGAGCCAAAGGAAACGAACCCCTCTCCGGGTCTCGCTCCCGCTCGACCACCCTCTCCCCGTTGCGTGGGGCGAGGGTTACTTTGGTTGATCGTTGCCAGAAATCGCGCCAGACGGAATCCAGCAAAATGCTCAATCGGCCCGTCGCACCGCAGCCGGTGAAGAAAATCCGCCCGCCGTTTTTCAGCGAACGCAAAACCGTTTCCTTGATTTCCGCTGCCCTGCCCGATTCCACAAACTCACGGTATTTTTTCACCACGTCGTCGTCCACGTCGAAAAGCAATTTCAACGCGGCGGCAACGTCTTGCCTGGCAACGTCGCTCAAGTTTACCGTGACGGGATGCGACGATTCCGTGACGATCGCGCCGAGTTTGAACTGGCCGCTGATTTTCAGGAATTCTTCGGAACGTTTTTGGGAACTTGCGCTCATTCGGTTTTGAGTAAATGAAATTGTCAACGAGCTGTCACGCCGATAGCTTTGGGTCAGGCCATATATGACACCCAATCAACAACTGGCCACGTTGAACGCGGCGGTTTGCGAAGTCGCTTTTGACAATTTGACGCGGCAACTCTACGCCACGGACGCGTCTGTGTACCAAATCGAGCCGTTGGCCGTGGCGTTTCCCAGCAACGCGCACGAGGCCAGCGCCATCATCCAGGCGGCGATGCAGGCGGGTGTATCGGTCATTCCGCGCGGCGCGGGCACGAGTCTTTCGGGCGGAGCCATCGGCGACGGCGTCGTCGTTGATTTCGCGCGCTACAACCGCCAGATCTGGGATTTCAACAAGGAGCGCCGGACGGTCCGCGTTGGCGCCGGCGTCGTGCTGGACCAGTTGAACCAGTACCTCTACCCGCTCGGATTTTGTTTTGGGCCGGACGTGGCCACGAGTTCGCGCGCGACGCTGGGTGGCATGATTGCCAACGATTCGTCCGGGGCTTACACACCGGTCTATGGCACGACGGGTATGCATGTGAACGAACTCAATATCATCCTCGCCAATGGCGATGTGGTGAAAGTTGGCCCCGGCCATGACAGCCTGCCGAGACAGCGCGACTTGCTCGAAGACATGGTTTCATTCAACTCGCTCGCCATCGCCGGGCGCTTTCCAGAAGGTCTCTTGAAACGCTGGCCCGGTTACGCGCTGGCCCGGCTGGCGTCCGAACCCAACAATTTACTCCACATTCTGGCCGGCAGCGAAGGCACGCTGGCGGGCATTATTTCTGCCGAACTGAAGGTCGTTCCCCTTCCGACCGAGCGCGGCGTGGGCCTGCTGTTCTTTTCGTCCGTGGCCGAGGCGATGCGGGCCACCACCGAACTGCTTGATTTGAAGCCCGCCGCCATCGAGCATATTGACCGTCCGCTGTTCGACCAAACCCGCGGCCAGCTCGAGTTTCAGGCGGCGCGCGATTTGCTCGAACTCGACACCAAACCGTGCGAGGCGATTTTGATTGTTGAATTTTTCGAGGATGTTCCCGAGCGGCTGGCGCTGCTGGAAAAACGCAAATTGGGCCTGCGTCAACGCATTTTGCAAACACCGGACGAAGCCGGCCTCGTGTGGGCGATGCGCAAAGCCGGTTTGTCGCTGCTGACGGGCTGCCCGGGCAGCACCAAGCCCGT
>JBEKJN010000322.1:0-3051 GCA_050011235.1 Verrucomicrobiota bacterium
GTTGGAGACTTCAGGCCGAATTGGTCAATCAACTGGTCGTAGGATGGCTGCGCCGCGTCATTGAAGATCGGCTCCAGCAAACGAATGCGAAATATCTCCCAGATGTAACTGCGTCGTGGCTGGTCTTCGCCGGGATTTTTGCAATCCACCTCCATCCGCCGCAACGTTTCTGCGAGCATGGTGCGCGCCCAAACCAAATCGAATTCTTCCGAGGGGGCGTCGGGTTGCGGCAGCTCGTGCTCCAATTCCTCCATTGAAATCGGCGGGTTTTTCACCTCCGCCAGATTCAAGCGGTTCAGAACGAAATTCCGCAAACTCGTCTTCAGAAAATCGCGAAATCGTCCCCGGTTTTGATCTGCTCTTCGCAACCATCCTTCTTTGAGCATCTTGTCCTCGGCAAAGTCCTGAAGCAACGTGTCAGCTTGATTCTTCAAGCCGGGAAATGTTGCCACCAAATAAATCTTCAAAGGCTGCCAATACAGACGTATGAGCCGGTCAAGGAGTACTTCATCTGCCGCCGCTGCCTTGCCCAATTCGGCCCAGTCGGTTCGAGGGAAAATCGAACTTTTTGACGGTTCAGAAGCCATGCTGTTTGGTGTGTGTATGAGTCTGCGTGACCTTCCGTTGGGTTTAGCCCGGCGGCATGTTTTTCGGTGGCAATTCGTTCGACGCATTAATCATTTCATCCAGCAACTTTTTGAATTCATCCAAGCCGGTTGACGGAATAATGATTGTGTCACGACGGCCGCCGGCATCTTCAGTGATGCGTAAGAACCGACCACGCGGATTCTCTTTGAGCGTGAAGACAAATGCCTTGCGCTCAATTTGAATTTCTTCGCTTTTCAGCGTGTCTTCCTGAACCGGTGGCTTAGGCTGGCCATAAGGGGACTGACCGTAAGGCCGGCGAGCGAAAGGTGATGGCCGTTCGTTTGAAATCATAAAATTTGTGCAACAGTTCTGATGTATGCCAGCATGACAAATCCCGGCCTTGTTTTCAATCTCCCAAAATTATTGTTCAGATATGCACAGATGGTAAAACTTGGCGACCTTTTGCCTTTGGTTGCTTCGGCCTGCGGTTCGGCGAACGGGAAAGTGGAGCGGAGGCGGAGAGACGGCAGGAACGCAGCCGGAGCGGAACAACCGTCGCCGTGCCGCAGGCGGAAGCACGCCGAATATTCGGTGCTTTGCGGATGCCGCTCGTGACGAGCGCGGGCTTTGCGAAGCGGAACGGGCATGGTCGAGCGGGGAAAGGGGCCGACCGAAAGCCCGTGCAGCGAAGCAAAGAACGTGTTGGTCACGGCGGATTTTCGTCCTGCCGGTGCAGGAAACCACTGATAAGTCAATTCAGGTTCAAAGTGCGGGTGCCGTCAATGCCTTCAATTGAAATGGTCGCCGTCGTCGCGGTTATTTCCAGACATTGAATCACCACCGATTGCCCGTCAATTTTTACAGTCTTCCGTTCTCCCTTTTCAAATGTTTGGTTGCCAATCAGGGCAAGGCGTTTGTTGTCGGGGCCGTTGATACCGTTCAATTTGATTTTTTTGACCCATGTCGGCTCTGGCAACTCGTCCTTGCCGGGCTTGTGCGGAGTGAAGGCGGCAACGCGCTTGTGTGCTTCCGTAATCTGATCGGCATTCATTTTCAAGATAGCCGCGTCGCGGAAAGATCGGCCTGAAAAAACAATAAAATCCGGTGACGGGTTTTTGTCGGACAAATCGCCCCATTTATAGGCTTCAATTAAATCCTGCTTCGCCCATTTGCCTTCAAGGTATATTTGCGCGAGATTTGCCTGTCCTTGCTTGTCACCCTGATTGGCAGCGAGTGTCGCCCATTTGATTCCTTCGTTAGCGATGGCAGCGCGGGCCTCGGGTTTAACGCCGATAAAAAGTTGGCTGCGCATGAGCAATCTATTTCCAAGTTGTCCTTCTGAATGGACATAGCCCTGTTCTGCGGCCTTCCGAAACCAAATTTCTGCATTCGCCTGGTCATAGGTTGTGCCCATCTTGTCCTGGGCCGCTGGGTTGCCAGCGTCGGCGGCGATTTTGATTTGCTCCAGAGTCGGCGGGGGCTGTTGGGCCAAGGTGGAGATTTGGCAGCCAAGCACCATGAGGAGAACCAACGCCATGCGACTTTTCATGATTCGATTCTAAGAAATACAGACGCCGAAGCAAGGTGCGGATTGACCGGGACTTTTTCGAGCGGCTGGGGGGATGAGGGGAAAAGCTGTAATTCCGAAAGCTGAGACGCTTAAATTGCTGCTTGTGGATTTCGAACATCAAAGCAAAGCGGCAAAATGGGAAATAAGTGGTTCGTGAGGCAAACCCTGCGGATGTTTGGCCAGTTCCGTATGGCCGGGTGCCCAATAGGTTTTGCAAGGCTTCGGCCTGCGGTTCGGCGAACGGGAAAGTGGAGCGCAGGCGGAGAGACGCAGGAACGCAGCCGGAGCAAAACGACCGTCACCGTGCCGCAGGCGGAAGCACGCCGACATTCGGCATATTACAGATGCCGCTCGTGACGAGCGCGCTTTTTGCGGAACGGAACCGGCGTGGTCGTGAGGGAGACAGGGCCGACCATCAAGCCGGTGAAGTGAAGCAAGAAAGCGCGTTGGTCACGGCGAAAGACTGGCCTTACCATTCATTTGAGAATGTTTGGCAGCTTGTTCGCGGCCTGTCGCAAGGTGTCGGTGGGAATGTGAGTGTATTGTTTGGACACGGTAGGCGAATCGTGGCCGATAAATTCCCGCGTTATGGCGTCCGATACACCAGCAGCTTTGAGCAGGGTGGTGGCCGTGTGCCGAAGCGAATGAAAACTGATTTCGTTTTGTTCGCGCGAAGTGTTGCGGCCTTTGCCGGTGCTATGGTGGCTGCGCTTGTCGGCAAAGCCAGCAGCGACAAGAATCTTATGAAACTGATTGCTCAAGTTCCCTGCGCGGCCTTGCCGCTGCACCGTGGCGTAGGCGTTTGGAAAAAGTGGCGCGTCAGGCACATCTGTGGCGGCCAATTTTTTAACGTAGTCAAGCAACGGCGCGGAGAGCGGCAGAATCTGCCGCCT
>JBEKJN010000323.1:0-3025 GCA_050011235.1 Verrucomicrobiota bacterium
AATGGTTCATCCGGGCCGCGCGCCAGGGCGATAAAACCGCGCAACACAATCTCGGTCTCCACTACGCCGAGATGGAAATCAAGGAAGCGGAGGCCGCCGAAGCTGCAAAAGGCACGCTGCGCTAAATCAGCGGGCGAGTTCCGCGAGCTTCGCGGCGGTTTTGCCGGAATCAATTGTTTCAGCCGCCAAATCCCACCCCTCCGTGAGTGATTTCGCCTTGCCCGCGACGAACAGCGCGGCACCGGCGTTCAACAGAACCGCGTCGCGTTTGGGGCCGCGTTCGGTGCCACGCAAAATGCGGCGGACGATTTCGGCGTTGGCATTGCGGTCGCCGCCGAGCAAATCCGCCAGCGTCGCGCGTTGCAACGGAAATTGTTCCGACGACAAAATCGAGGTGGCAAATCCGCGCTCCTGATAGAATTCAGCGATGGTATTCGGGCCGAGGGTGGACAATTCGTCGAGCGCGGCCGCCGCCCGGCCCTCACCCTGCTCACTTCGCACTCCTCCGCACACGACCATCGCCCGCCGCACGCCGAGTGATTGCAGCACACGCGCGAGCGGTTCGCACAGTTCCGGCCGCGGGACACCGACCAGCATGGCGGACGGCCGCGCGGGATTCAGCAGCGGGCCGAGAAAATTGAAAATTGTGCGCTGGCCGCGTTCGGCGCAGAGTTTGCGCGCGGGCGCGATGTGCTTGAACGCGGGATGATAGGCCGGCGCGAAGAAAAATGCGAAGTGGCGCTCGCGCAATGAACGTGCGGCCTCCACCGGAGTCAAATCAATCCGTACGCCGAGCGCCTCGAGCACGTCCGCGCTGCCGGCTTGCGAAGTAACCGCCCGGTTGCCGTGTTTGGCGACTGTCACGCCGGCGGCGGCGCAAAGGATGGCTGCCGTCGTCGAAATGTTGAACGTGCCGAGCCGGTCGCCGCCGGTGCCGACGATGTCGAGAATTTCACGGGCGCGGGTTTCGGCATCGAGCGGCGGCGGAATGGATTTGCCCTGCAGCGCGCGGGCGAACGCGGCGATTTCGTCCGGCGTTTCGCCTTTTTGCGCCAGCGCGGTCAGAAAACCGGCTTTGACCGCCGGCGGAATTTTTTCGTCGGTCAACTGCTCAACTGCCAGACGGACCTGCTCGTCTGCCAGCGGACGGGCGGCGGTGAGTTGTTGGGTCAGCTTTTCGAGCACGGCAGGATTCTAAGCATCGGCGCGGGCGGCTCAAACCGAAAGTGTGTGCCGATGAAAACATGGACAGGCGCAGAAAATCGCGTAACCTGTCCGGCGCTGACACTGTCTCAACCATGAGCGGTGAACGCATTAAATTTTATGGCAGGCAATCGAGGCAGTGGATGGATGAAGTGGGCGGCCGCCATTTTGGCGGTCGTCGTGATCGTTGTCGGGGTCGTCTGGTACTTTCGGCGCGGCGATGCCGACACACCGGTCTATCAGACGGTCACCGTCACGCGTGGCGATTTAATGCAATCGGTGACCGCGACCGGACAGTTGAATCCCGTGACCAACATCCAGGTGGGTTGCCAGGTTTCCGGCACCATCCAGACAATTTTCGTTGACTATAACTCGGCGGTGAAAGCGGGACAGATCATCGCCCAGATCGATCCCCGGCTTTACCAGGCCCAGGTCGAACAAGCCGAGGCCGATCTGGCCAACGCGAATGCCAATCTGGAGTTGCAGCAGGTTGAAGCCCGGCGCAGCAGCGACCTGTTCACGAACAAGTTGATTTCCAATTCGGATTACGACACCGCCATCGCCAACCTGCACGAAGCTGATGCGATGGTAAAAATCAAACAGGCCTCGCTCGACAATGCGAAGGCGAACCTGGATTACTGCAAAATTTATTCGCCGGTGGACGGCGTGGTCCTTTCGCGCTCGGTGGATGTGGGACAGACGGTGGCGTCCAGTTTCAACACGCCAACATTGTTTCAAATCGCCAACGACCTGACGAAAATGCAGATTGACGCCGATGTCTCCGAGGCCGACATCGGCACGGTCGAGGAAAAGCAAAACGTCAACTTCACCGTGGACGCATTTCCGAGCCGCACCTTTGCCGGTTATGTCGTGCAAATCCGCAATTCGCCCACCAACGTGCAAAACGTCATCACCTACGACACCATCATTGCCGTCGGCAATCCCGATTTGAAACTCAGACCGGGCATGACGGCAAACGCCACCATTATCACCGCCCAACGTTCCGGTGTGTTGAAAGTCCCCAACGCCGCCCTTCGTTTCCGGCCGCTGGAGCCTTCCACCAACCAGACGTTCGTCGCGCAATGGCTGGCAAAAATCGGTTTGGGCGGACAAACAAAATCCGCCGCCACCAATGCCGTCCCAACCGCGAAAGCCGGCGATACGAACCAGACCGGAGTCGCTGCGAACAGTGAGGCCCCGCTCACGGGCAATGAACCGCCGCAGGAGTTGTTCCGGCGCGTCCGTGAAATGCGCGAGCGCGGCGAAGAAGTGCCTCCGGAAATCCGTGCGAAAATCCGCGAATTATTCCAAAGCGGCGCGCTGCAAATGTCCGGCGGCGGCGGGCCGGGTGGAGGCGGCAACGCCGGCTTCCGGGCAAACACCGGTTCGCAACCCGTGATGCGCACCGTTTACTTGCTCGTGGCCGGAGCGTCCTCCGGCACCGCACCCGCAGTGCAGCCCGTGCGCGTCAAAACCGGCGTCAGCGACGGCACCTCTACTGAAATCATTGATGGCCTGAAAGAAGGCGACGCGGTCATCACCGGCGTGAAGTTGCAATCCCAGAACTCCGGCACGGCTTCCGGCGGAGCGAACCCTTTCGGCGGCGGCGCACGGCGGTTCTAACCGGGGAAATGTCCGCATGAAGCCTATCATCAAGCTGGAGGACATTCACAAGACCTACCAGACCGGTGAGGTCGAGGTGAGGGCCGTCCGCGGCGTGTTGCTGGAAATTCATCAGGGGGAATTCGTCGCGCTAATGGGCGCCAGCGGTTCCGGCAAGTCCACTTTGATGAACTTGATCGGTTGCCTCGACCGTCCGACG
>JBEKJN010000324.1:0-3024 GCA_050011235.1 Verrucomicrobiota bacterium
CAAGTTCAAGGGCGGCAAAGGCATTGCCACGAGCGCCGGGGTTTTCTTTGCGCTCGCGCCGCTGGCGGCAGGCATCGCGCTGGGCGCGTGGATTGTCGTGTTTGCCCTGAGCCGATACGTTTCAATCGCGTCCATCGCTGCGGCAGTGGCTTTGCCCGCCACGGTTTGGCTGACGCCGAACAGCTTGCCCTTGCGAATCGTGACGACCGCGCTCGGTTTGCTGGCCATCGCTAAACACAAGACCAACATTGAACGGCTGTTCAATGGCACGGAGCGGCGTTTCGGCCAAAAAACCGCAACCCCGGAGGCGACGAAATGAAAATCACTGTGCTCGGAGCGGGCGCGTGGGGCACCGCGCTGGCAAAGGTCCTTCACGAAAACGGCAATGCCGTGACGCTGTGGGACATTGACGCTGAAACGCTGGACGAACTCCGGCGCGGGCGCAGCGAACGTTACCTGCCGGGCGTGCCATTGCCGGCGAACTGGCGGGTGGAGGCGGATTTTAAAAAAGCAGTTGGCGGAGCCGAGTGCCTCGTCATGGCCATTCCATCACAAGCTTTCCGGCAGGTGGCGGTGAAATTGAAAGGGCATCCGGCGATTTTGGTGAGTGTGACGAAGGGCATCGAATTCGAGACCGGCGAGACGATGAGCCGGATTTTGCGGGAACACGCCCCGGCCAGCCACGTGGCCGCGTTTTCCGGACCGAGTTTTGCCCGTGAGGTGGCGCTGGGCATTCCAACCGCGGTGGTTTGCGCCAGCGAAAACGACGGCACGGCGCGCATCGTGCAGGGGCTTTTCCATCGCCCCGAATTCCGCATCTACCGCAGCACGGACGTTCTCGGCGTGGAATACGGCGGCGCGCTGAAAAACATCATCGCCATTGCGGCGGGCGTGAGTGACGGCCTCGGCTACGGCGACAACACCAAGGCCGGCCTCGTCACGCGGGCGCTGGCCGAGATGCGCCGGCTCGGCGTGGCGTGTGGCGCGCAACCGGAAACGTTTGCCGGTCTGAGCGGCTTGGGCGATCTCATGCTGACGTGCTTCTCAAAACAAAGCCGCAACCGCAATCTGGGCGAACGCCTCGGACGCGGCGAAACGATGACGGCAATCCAGGCGTCACATCCGAAACTGGCCGAAGGTCATCCGACGGCGCGTTCCGCGCATCGGCTGGCACGCGAGAAAAAAGTGCCGACGCCGATCATTGACGAGGTTTACCAGATGCTCTACGAAGGCAAGGAACCGAAGAAAGCGGTGCGCGATTTGATTTCCCGCGCGTTCAAGGCGGAAGACTGACGGGATTTCCGATTGCCGATTTTCGATTTACGATTTGTATTTTTGTTTGGCACTCAACGCTCCACTTTCGACTCCATCAAACCGTTGTTTCTGTAATCAACTTCACTACACGTTGATAATCGGCGGAGGAAGGGGTGAAGTCGTCCATTCGCTGATTGGGCGCAAGCTGCCGCAGTCCAGACATTGCGTCGCGCTGAACTGCGTTCCGCAGTTTGGGCAGATGGCTTGAGTGGCGAAGATGTCGAACGGGCTGCCGCATTTGCCGCACCGCCAGATGGCGCCGACGGGCGGTGGAGTTTTGCACACCGGACAGGCGAAGCCGTCGCGCCGCGGAATTTTGGCGAGGCGGGCCAGCGCGCGCGCCTGCATCAAACCACCCCAGCAATTCATTAGGATGAACACGGAGATGGCTCCCAGCCAGATGCCTTGCATTGGAACTGGGGAAAAGAATAGGAGCAACGCCGCCAGCACGATCAGCACCGCGACGCCGATGAATCCGATGATGCTCGCTGCCAGCAGGCTGTTGGCTCGTCCCAACACAAACCACAGCAGCGAGCGCAGGATTTGTCCGCCATCCAGCGGATAAACGGGCATCATGTTAAAGACCAGCAAGCCGAAATTGATGAACCAGATGTTGTTGAGAAATTCTGCATACTCATTCGGTTCGATACCATGCAAACTCGGATGTCCGCCCAACAACGACAGAAGAACAGTCAGAATTGGAATCAACACCACGTTCACCAGCGGGCCGGCGGCGATGCTCCAGAGTTGCGCGCCGGGACGTTGCGGCGGCGAAACATACGCCACACCGCCGAATGGGAAAAGGATGATGTCATGGGTTTTTCCACCGACCTGCCGGCAAGCCAGTTGATGGCCGAATTCGTGTATCAGCACAATCAGGAACAACGACAGATATTCCAACACGTTCCAAACCGGAGAAGAATAAAGTCCCGTCCGGAATTTGATGACGAGGTAGGCGATGATGAACCACGACCAATGCACATACACATTGATCCCGGCGAATTGAAACAAATGGAATGAACCCCGGCGCGTTGGCATTACATCGCTCCCTTGATAAGCTTCATCAAATCCGCGTAAGTTTCGACGGCTTTGAACTGTGGAAATTGCTTTTTGACTGCATCCGGCGCGCGAAAGAGAAAACCCACGTTCGCTTCGATGAGCATGGCGGTGTCGTTGAATGAATCGCCGGCGGAAATGACGTAATAATTCATCCGCTTGAAGGCGGACACGGCTTCGCGCTTTTGTTCCCGGATGCGCAACTGGTAATTCACGATGCGGTCATTTTCCACCACCAACCGGTGGCACAGCAGCACCGGCCAGCCAAGCTGGCGGAGCAGGGGAGTTGCAAATTGCTCGAACGTGTCAGAAAGGATGATGACTTGCACCAGCGAACGGAGTTCATCCAGAAATTCTTTGCCGCCGGGCAACGGACGCAGCGTGCCGATGACGTTTTGGATGGCGGACAGCTTCAGGCCGTGCTGGTTGAGAATGGCGAGCCGGCCGCGCATGAGCTTGTCGTAATCCGGCTCGTCGCGGGTGGTGCGGCGCAATTCCGGGATGCCGGTCTTCTCGGCGACGGCAATCCAGATTTCCGGCGTCAACACGCCTTCCATGTCCAGGGTGACGATTGACTGTTTCACGCGCGCAAAGTTCTTCAAATTGCCTTGCAAAGTCCAGCGTTAGAACAAGACCGATTCCCGTTTCCGCCGC
>JBEKJN010000325.1:0-3006 GCA_050011235.1 Verrucomicrobiota bacterium
CGTGCAAATCGGGGACTACGCCGCCGCCAAGCCGTGGTTTGAACGGTCGTTGCGGCTCGAAGCCAATGACAACAACATCGCCCGCTCGTATCTGGATTTGGTGGAGCAAAAACTCGTTGACAGAGCCTCCGGGAAGAGCACTTTTCCGGCCGATTTTTAAATTTGACATTTGCGTCTCCGCTTTTATTGTGATATGAAATAAGCAGCAGTTCCTAAAAGGCAATTATGAGAAACATATATTCCGCAGTCATGTGCGGCACGATGCTCGTGCTGGCCGTTGCCGTTTCCGCCCAAACTCTCAAACCCGGTGTCGCCACCATCGTCCGCATCCAGGGCGAAGCCCGATACACGCTGGGCAACGGGAATTGGCATCCACTTGTGGTTGGCAAAATACTCAGCGCGGGGGCCATCATTCAAACGGCGCACGACGCCATTGTGGACATGGTGCTGGGCAGGACCGTTGAAATGCCGCAAGCCGCGCAGTGGCCCGACCGGATCGGGCCGGCACCGGATGCCAACATTCGCGGTATGATTGATTACAAACCTGCCGTCGAACAGAACGTGGTCCGCATGATGGGCGACACCATGCTGGCCATTGACAAATTGACCGTCTCGAACACCGGCGTGGACACCGTCAGCGACACGGAACTGGATTTGAAACAGGGCCGCATCTTCGCCAGCGTCAAAAAGCTTTCGGCGGCGTCCCAATACCTCGTTAAAATTCCCAACGGCATCGCCGGCGTGCGCGGGTGTGTGATTGAAATTGACGCGAGTGGGTGGTGTGCGGTCATCAAGGATCCGTTGGAGCCTGCTTCCCATAAGGGTGCCTTGCTGCTTTCCATCGTCGGGCCAAACGGCGCCCCGATGACTTATCAGGTGGATGAAGGCAATCAATTCACTCCTCAAACCGGCCAAATTTCTCCGTTGCCGCCGGACTTGCTCAATTTGTTGCAGCAAATCTCCAGGGCGCTGGACACCGTGTATGTGGAAATCGTTTCGTTCACGTATGACCGGACTTTCTGCTTCATTTCGCCCACGTCCGGTCATCATTGACAGTGGCCCGGCGATACAACCGGCGGCGTAGCGCCTACGGCTTGATTTGTCCCGTTTGAACTCCTAACTGCGGTAAAGGTTTGTCAGTTGCGGACGGTGGGCAAAGGCCTGATTTGCGTTAAGTACATACTCCCGAAAATATTTTTGGTTGGACAGCCTTTGTCCAACCCTGCCTGCCAGAATGTCGCGCAAAGAAAGGTTCATTATGACAAACGCGACAAACGAACAACTCGAACTCGGTTTCAACGGCATCAAGCTGCTCACGAACGGCGCGCAGCGTCCCGCAACGCGGGACCGCATCTCCCGCGCAACGTGGTGGTTTGCCCAGATGCGCGAGGTCGTGGAACGGGCGATGGACTGGAACGCCCTCGGCGAGCCGCGACCGGAGCAAATCTGGATTCCCGGCGCGACCCGCGAAGTGAAAGTCTGACAGAAAATGGATGTTTGGATCGTTGGATGATTGGATTGATGGGTTCAATCCACATCAATCCATCAATCTACCAATCCATTTCCATACCCGGCGCGCACAAAATCGCGGACGACGGCGAGTTCATCCTCGGCGATGGTGTGCACTTTCGCGAATTCGCGCCACTCGACGTTCAGACCGGCGGCTTTAAGCTGGCGGATTTGCCCTTGCGCCGTGGCAAACGGAATGAGCGGATCAAGCGTCCCGTGCGTGACGAGCAGCCGCTGTTGCATCGCCACCGGCGAAAGTTCCTTCAGGAGTTTCTCCGGGTCGCACACCCAGCCGCTGATGCCGACGATGCCTGCAAAATGATGCGGATAACGCAAACCGATTTCGATGGCCATCAAACTGCCCTGCGAAAAACCGCCGAACGTGATTTGTTCGGCCGGAAATCCTTTTGCGCGCAGGTCGTCGAGCAGTTCAAAAAGCAATTTGCGGCTGCGCTGCACGCCGGGCGCGTAATCGTCCGGGTAATTAAACCACGAATAGCCGCCGAAGTAATCGTCGGGGGCGTTGACGAGCAGATAATTCAGCCACGGCAGGGCCATCGCCTCCGGCAACCAGCGGTAGCCTTCGATGCTGTCGCCCAAACCGTGCAACATCACCATCAAGCGCCGTGTCCCGCCATCGCGGGATTCGGCGGCGGGAATCAGTTCAAAGTGCAACATGAGGTTACGGTAGGGACACGCGGCCCCGCGCGTCCATAAAAAATGAGGACGAGCCGGCGGCTCGTCCCTACCTGGAATTATTTATTCGTAACCGCCGCTTTCAAACGTTCGGCTTCCGCATCCGCCCACTGAATCAATTCCTTCCGTTGTTTGTCGGTGAGGCGCGCTTCCGGGTGCATCAACGTGTATTTGGCCGGCGGCATTTCTTTGTAGTCCAGTTTTTCGCTTATGTCTTCCCATCGCCGCACCACCCAATCCGGGTGGTCATGCGGCCAGTCGGAAAAATTCACATGCTCGCGGCCGCCCTTGACGTCGCTCGCGATCAACCACGACATCGGCGCAACGTGGCTGTACCACGGCCACTTGGTTTCGTAGGAATGGCAATCGTAACACGCCGCGTGCAGCAACGCGGCGATTTGCGGCGGCGGCGCGTTGGTGGCCGACACATCGTGTCCCGGCAGGACCGGCGGGTTCGTGCGCGCCGGATTCGTGAGTTGCAACAAGGTGAACACCACGACGAGCGCGCCGACAATCCATTTCAATTTTTTCATCATTCCACTACTCGGACGCACCAACAATGGGAAAAGTTCCCGCGCGAAGCAAACTTGAACCGCGTTGCATCGTAGCGGCGGTCGGCAGACCGCTGCATTTCTCCAACAAATAGAAGAGTGCGACTCTCTGCCGAGCAGCCGCTACGCCGGTTTGGCAGAGGTCTCGAACTATATACAATTGCATGGACAAGAATTTCGGTCAGGCTTACGCTTAATTCCATGAAAAAGGACAGGCTGCAAAACACACTGTCCATTACGAGTTAGGTGC
>JBEKJN010000326.1:0-2998 GCA_050011235.1 Verrucomicrobiota bacterium
CGCGCACCATTGACTTCAAGCGCATGGGTGAAATTGCCCGCGAAGTCGGCGCGTATCTGCTCGCTGACATTGCCCACATCGCCGGCATGGTCGCGGTGGGAATCCATCCCAGCCCGATGCCACACGCGGATTTTGTGACGACCACCACGCACAAGACCCTGCGCGGACCACGCGGCGGCCTGATTTTGTGCCGCGAAAAAAACGCGAAGGAAATTGATTCCACCGTTTTCCCCGGCATCCAGGGCGGACCGTTGGAACATGTCATCGCGGGCAAGGCGGTTTGTTTCCAGGAAGCATTGCAGCCGTCGTTCAAGGGGTATCAGGAACAAATCGTGAAAAATGCCAGGGCGCTGGCTGAAGGCATGAAACACAACGGCTACCGCATCGTCAGCGGCGGCACGGACAACCATCTGATGCTGGTGGACGTGGGTGTGAAAGACCTCACGGGCAAGGACTGCCAGACGGCGCTCGATGAAGCCGGCATCACGGTGAACAAAAACACGATTCCGTTCGAGACCCGCTCACCGTTCCAGGCCAGCGGCGTCCGGCTGGGCACGCCGGCGGTGACCACCCGCGGCATGAAGGAAGCGGAAATGGCGGCCATTGCGGACATGATTTCCGAAGTGTTGCTGGACATCAAAAACGTCGAGGCCGCACACAAGGTCCGCGGACGAGTACGCGAACTCACGGCAAAATTTCCGCTGCCTTATTGACTGGGCGGTGGAAGAGCCAGGTGCTGCTGTTCCCAAGCGCTAAAATCGCCATTAGGTTCGACGTGCAGTTCTGAATGGCCATCCGCGAAACCATAAACCTTGACCCATTCCCTGTTATACAACCAGGGCTGGCTTTCCCGGATAACGATGGTGGACCCCGGGTTGGCAATGTTTTTCAACGATCCTTGATAAACAATTTCGAGTTGACTCAAATTACTGCGAACCGAAATCGAATCGCCGCCCAAATAGGGTGCGACCAGATCAAAGTTCGAGGGGAATTGATCCCCGTTGTTGTTCGCATACATGATCATTCCCAGCACCGATTGTTTGGCGTTGTTCATCTTGAACTGGGCAACCTTTTCCTGTTCCGCATGTGAATCAAATTCCTCAACTTCCGGTTGCTGTTGGTTTGAGATGGCAAGAGCCGGTGAGGCTCTTAACTTCCCGAGTTCGTTTGTCTGTTGCCGAAGCATCCCCACTTCGCCGCGCAATTTCAGCAGTTCATTCATTTGCTTGTCCGAAAGCGATTTAGAGTCGCCAGCCATCGCAAGGCGGATTGAAAGACTTTCATTGTTCGTTTTCAGTTGGGCAATTTGCTGCTGCAACGATTCGTTTTGCGCACGCAGATTGGTTTGGGTTTGATGTTGAACCACCAGCGCCGTTGCTGCGCCGGCCACGACGAGGGCGCTGATGCCGAGTTTTAATTGGGTTGCGGTCATAATTTTCAGAAGTGTGAAGGTTCCGGTTCCCGCGCTGACAATGGAAGTAGTCGTCAAAGTCGCGGCCAGCCCCGCGGGTGCCAGTTGAACGGCGTTCGCTGACATCACGGACGCAAGAGCGGTCGCCGTCGCGATGCCGCGTTTCGACAAAATGTCGCGGAGCTTTTCCAGCGCACGTTCCACCCGCATCCGCGCGGCGTTTTCATTGAGGTCGAGTTTTATGCCGACTTCGGCACATGGCCGGTTTTCAAAATAACGGAGCAAAATCGCATCGCGGTCGGTTTCTTTGAGTTCGTGCATGGCGTCGTCGAGCACGGGACGCAGTTTCCCCCAATCAAGTTCGGGCGCGGATTCGTGGATGGGTTCGCGCATAAATTTTTCTTCACGGTCGCGCCGACGATTTTCGGTTCGGACAATTTTCGCGGCGGCAAAGTGCGCGCTGGTGTAAAGCCAGCCGGTCAATGTTGCGCGGCGTGAAAGCAACGACGCCTTGCGCGCCAAATCGGTGAAGACGTTCTGTGCCACATCCTGTGCCAGATGCGCGTCGCCGTTGACCTGCCGCAGCGCGGCGGAATAGACGAGATTGACGTGCCTCCGGACGAGTTCGGCAAAGGCATCTTCGGAACGGGTTCGCGCGTAATGGCTGAGCAACTCTGAATCCGGCGTCATGTTCAACTTATAGCACCCGCCGAAATGAAAATCGCACACGAAAAATCGGATTTGACACGATGGCCGGGGTACGGCATTATGCGGGCGAGTTGACTGCGAAGTTTCCCTTGCCGTATTGAGGCTAATACTGCCTCGAACGCTTGGTTGACAAAAATCCATTTTGAACTTTTCCGGCCATCGGGCGTCCAATGCGTAACAGCCTTTCACGTCCGGCAATTGGAATCCGGTCAATCCAACCAATTTAATTATGCCCAGAGTTTCAACGAAGAAAACCAAAGCGAAACCGGCAGCGGAAACTCCCGCGGCGGAATCGCCGGATTTGCACAACGGCGGCACCGCCACGGAAACCGCCATCGCCGAGCCGTCGGGTTCCGCCGACTTGCAGCCGCCGTCCACGCCGGTCGAACTGGCCGAAGAACCGAAGGTGGAGGGGCCAAAAGTGGAAGAGCGCCGCGGCCCGCAGCGCGATAAAATCGCCACGTCGCTCAACATCGCCAAGCTGCAGGCAATGCAGATGAGCGAGTTGAACCACATGGCGCGCGAGCTCGGCGTCGAGAATTTCGGCACGATGCGCAAGCACGAGGTCATTTTCCACATCCTCCAGAAAAACGCCGAACGCGCCGGCGTGCTGTTTTCCGAGGGTGTTCTCGAAGTGCTGCCGGAAGGCTTCGGTTTCCTGCGTTCGCAGAGTTTCAATTACCTGCCCTGCCCCGAGGACATTTATGTTTCGCCGTCGCAAATCCGCCGGTTCGATCTCCAGACCGGCAATCTCATCGCCGGCCAGATCCGTCCACCGAAGGAAAAGGAAAAGTTTTTCGCGCTGCTCAAGGTCGAGGGCGTGGACGGCGAGGACCCGGACAAGGCGAAGGAAAAAACGCATTTCGACAATCTCACGCC
>JBEKJN010000327.1:0-2994 GCA_050011235.1 Verrucomicrobiota bacterium
CCGCCTGATTAAAGGCAAAGTACGGCGCGGATTCAAGCGCGCAACGAGGGGGCCGGCACAAATCAGTTGCCCGGAAGCGGGAAGCTGACCGGCTGTGCCAGCGGATTTTGCTGGCCGAAGAGCGAAGCAACCGGTTCGAGGCTGAGGACCGGATTGGTGCTGACCATCAAACCCGTCTGCTGAGGCGACGGCGAAAGGCCCGGCGAAGTTGCGTCAGCGAGAGAAACGGCAGGTTGCGTCATGGTCGCCAACAACGTTGTCCTGGGCACGGCATCGGGGCGTTCGGCATAAACGATTCCGAACAACAACAGCAAGCACAGCGAGCAGGCAAACGAGCCGGCAAACGCCGGTTTTGCTTCAAACACCTGGAGGAACTTCAGCAGCCACGATGACCCGGCGATTTCCCGTGACTCAGCGGTTTCGCCCGCGCGGATGCGGGACACCACCTGGCTGGAAAAACTGTTGAAATAGCCCGGCGGCGGGATTTCATGCCGCTTGAGCGCCAGCAACCGGCGCAACGATTCGAAGTTGTTTTCGCTCTCGTTCATGTTGGCCCCAGGTAATCGGACAGATACCCCTGCAACTGCTGTCTTGCGTAAAACAGCCGCGACCGTACCGTGCCGATATTACAATCCATAATCTTGGCGATTTCGTCGTGTGACAATCCCTGCACATCATGCAGGACAACGACCAATCTATGAGGTTCAGACAATTTCAGCATGGCCGCGTTCAACTTTTCCTGCAATTCCGCCAAACCGGCCTCCCGGCGGGGGGTTTTGTCCGAAATCAATGCCACCAAATCCGGGTCGTGCTCGGCGTTGAAGTCCAAGTCGTTCAGGCTCATGTGAGTGCGGTTTTTCCGTTGTTTCAGGAAATTGATCGTTTTATTGACCGCAATCCGGTAGAGCCACGTGTAAAAACTGGAGCCGCCTTTGAAGGTTTTGAGCGCCTGAAACGCCTTGATGAACGATTCCTGGGCCAGATCGTTGGCGTCCTCGTGATTGGACGTCATGTGATAAATCGTCGCGTAGATGCGTTCCTGATAACGCCGCACCAATTCATCGCAAGCGCCCAAATCGCCGCGCCGCGCCCGCCGCACCAGCTCCTCTTCATCCACCGGCGCGGGCAATTCCGAGTCCTGTCGTGCGGCTGGTTCGGCCATAATCATAATTTCCCAATTAAACCGCCAAAACGCCCGTTTGTTGCGCCAAATAATCCGCCAAGCCAAGCAAACCCGCGCGGCCGCCCGACTCCGGCAGGACGCGCAACGCCTGCCGCCCCTGCTCCAAATAGCGCTGGATGACTTCCAGCGTCGGGCCAAGGGTCCCGTATTTGGCCAGCAATTCGTTGACGCGCGCCAACGCTGCCGGCTGCCAGTTCTGCGCCATTTCCTCCAGCTCCGCGCGGTCGGCGGCGCTCGCGCGCTCCCACGCCAGCAGCACCGGCCAGGTCAATTTGCCATTCGCCAAATCCGTGCCGAGCGATTTGCCGGCTTGGGCCTCCGAACCGAACAAATCCACGCAATCATCATAAACCTGATAGGCTGCGCCGAACGCCGAGCCGAATTGCCGCAACGCCGCGCGCTGTTCCTTCGAGGCATGGCTCAAAAATGCCGCCAAATCGCACGACAACGTGAACAATTCGGCGGTCTTCATTTCGATGATGCGAAAATAATCGCGCCGCGAAACCTGAAACTTGCGGCGATGCTGCGTTTGCAGGATTTCACCCGCGCAAACGGTGTCCGTGGCCGTTGCCACCGCGCGGCAAACTTCCGGCGTGGGAAAACCCGCCGCCAGTTTCAATGCCTGCGCAAAGAGGGAATCGCCGAACAGCACCGCGATTTCGTTGCCCCAATTCGCCGCGAACGTGGGCCGGCCGCGCCGGATTTCGGCCTCGTCTATCACATCGTCGTGGATGAGGGTGGCCAGATGCACCATTTCGATGATGACCGCCGCCGTCACGTGCGCGTCGGTCACTTCGCCGAGTGAACCGGCGGCCAGCGCCACCAACATCGGGCGCAAATGCTTGCCGCCGCCCTTCAGCGCGTATTTGGCGTAGGGGACGATTTGGGGATCGAACTCGTGCACCTGCCGAAGGAGTTGTTCCGTGACCGTGTGTAGAAAAGGCTCCACCGGTTCCACGAGGTGCTTCCAGGAACCATCCGAATTGGCATTCGGCGAGCCAAGTATCGCTTTGGTCGCCACCTTTGATTCAGCCGCCAGCATTCGCACACGAATCTACGGCGGCGGGGCGGTCTAGTCAAACTCGTTATATTTTGCGCCGCCAAAAACAAAAGCCGGATGAGCGCTCACTCAACCGGCAACTGCTTGTCTCCCCGCCTGCCCAGTTTGGAGTTTATTTCGGGGTCAACAGGACGGCACGGTACACCACGCCAGTGCTGGTTTTGGCATTGCAAAGAATCTCACCCGAATCGTTGATGCTGACGGCGCTCGTGATGAGGAAGCCGGAGTTGGCGGGAATCAACGTGTTGAGATCAACCAGCACGCCGTTTCGGAGGACAAAGCCGACGTGGGTGGTGGGATGGAGCAGATGTTTGTTGTAAAGGATGGGAAAGATTGACACGCCGACGATCTGGCCCGAATTGTTGATGCTGGTCGCCATGTTCCCCACAGTCGCTCCCGGCATCATGCCCAGATCGGTCCAGACGCCGTTGCTGTACATCGCTGCGTGGGTGGCGTTGCCGAACGAGGCCGCGCCGGCGATCTGGCCGTCGCGATTGATCGCGGCTGCGCTGGAACTGTTCGCTCCGGCGGGCGTTCCGAGGTCGGTCATTCTGCCGTTGGAATAGAGGAATGCATGTCCGACGACGCCGGCGGTGGCCGAGACGCCCACCACCTGCCCTGAATCGTTGATGGCCAGGGCGGTGGCGTCGTTGCCGCCGAGAGTGCCCAGATCAACGGTTCGCCCGCCGGCGTACAGGAACGCATGCTCATCGGCGGTGCTGATCCAGCCGTAGCCGGCGACTGCGCCGGA
>JBEKJN010000328.1:0-2984 GCA_050011235.1 Verrucomicrobiota bacterium
CGCCGCAGCGCGGCGTCCCTACCATTCGATGCGCAAACCTGATTGAGCAATGAACTTTCACGGCTATTTCACTGCCAGCTCAGGACGTTGTCCTTGTTTTCCTTGTCGGTGGCTGGATCGCCAGGATCAATTTTCCCATTCGGCCCGGCCGACCAGACCATGACCTTGCCGTGATATTGGAAATTGTTTGCAGTGCCATCTGTTGTCAGACCATTCAAACCGGGATTCGCCGCCAACTGATTATTGCCTGACACTTTGTCCAAACAATAAAACGAGTCCTTGCAGTTCTCGTCGTAATTCAAGTCCATGCTGATGATGTAGGGATTGCCCCACGGGTCGCGATAAACGCCGGTCACGTCCACGCCGCCTTCTGGCGGTCCGGGTTGCGACGGGTCGTAGCCTGACATTTTGGGGTTCAGGAAAATGGTTTGCTGGGGGTTTCTCTGATAATTCAAGTTCGCCAGCACCGGCTTGCCGTTGGCATAATTGGTGACATCCATCAAAATGGCGATGACTTCTTCGTTAGTCATCATGACTCCGGACGTGGGTGTGGTGTACACCGTCCCGCCAAGATTGCGACCCGCATCGAACACCGTGCCGCCGTAAGTGAAATCATTGGTGCCGGCTGCTTGGGAGGTAGGGAACCGTCCATAATCCGAATCGTATTTTTGAATGGCTTGGGCGATGTCCACCACCTGCAGGTGCGCCTGGACCCGCTGCGCGTGTGTTCTGGCCGCCGACAGCACCGGCAACAGCATGGCCGCGAGGATGGCAATGATGGCAATGACGGTGAGCAGTTCGACGATGGTGAAACCCGCGCGCGCGCGGCGTGAATGAATCGGCATGTTTTTCATGGTTTTGAAAAATACAGGGTCATGGCGTGAGGAGCTTCTATCGGTTCTTGGGGCTGGGTTCCTGGTTCCGGGGATGAACCCCCAAATGCCAGACGCCGGACGCCAGACCCCAATGCGCGGCTGCCACGCGCAATCCTGCCAGTCAACGGCAAGAAGGCGTTCGCCGCGGTTGAATATGGATTTTGGGGCGATACACATAAAAACTCAGGGCAGCGGGCTGTTGAACCGCACTTGTTTGCTCCAGTTGCAGATGAGGTTTGTCTTCCCGCTGATCGAAAGCTGGACCCACAGGTCATACGCGCCGGGATTGTTGGTCGGGTTCGAGGAATTGTAGCGCCACGGGTTCACGTCAGACACCCCGAACGGTTTATAGGTCGGATCCGGCCCACCGACCGAAACAAGGAGTATGGTTGCCGCCACCGTGTTGTTGTAATTTGATACCACTCCATACTGGTTCGATCTCAATTCGGGGAGAAAATTCTTGGCTACCGACACATCTTCGCCGCCACCGGACTTGCTGCAATTCATAAAACCGCCCATGTTGAACGCAGTGGGAACATCGCTGGCCTTCACGGTCAGCCCGTTGGCCAGCGACTGATAAGCCGGTGTTGAATTGGTGTTTATCGTCCCGGTCAATTCGTAATAAAGCTGGTTGTACGTTGAACTATTGGGATTGTCCGGCGGATAAAATCCGTAGGCGGCGTGATAGCGTTCAATCGCCGTCTCCAACTGTTCCATTTCCGCCTGCGCGTTCCGGATATATTGCTGCCGTTTGATCCCTCCCAGCACGGGGAACAGGAAGGCCGCGAGAATGCCGATGATGCTGATGACCGTGAGCAGTTCAATGAGGGTAAAGCCATTTACGATTTTCGATTTTCGATTTTCGATTGAACCGGAAAATGCCACCGTGCCTGCCAGTTCAATCGGCAATCGGCAATCCGCAATCCGCAATTTATTTTTCAGGGCATTGGTTTTCATCGTTCGTTCAATTCGTCTTCCATCCGTTCGCTCAACCACTGTTTGATCATGCTCTGGTAATTCAAATAGCGTGTCCGGGCCAGCCGCTTGATGCGCGCCAGCATCCGCGGGTCAATCCGCAGCGTGATGGTCACCGACTCGGAGGCTTCCGCGCTCCCGGCCCTGGCCGCTTCCATCAGGCGCAAGTCCGGCCGGTTCTCCGACCAAAAATCCGCCTCGGCTTCCTCGCTGTCGAAGAGCGGCACGTCTTCCCAGTTGGCAAAAGTACGCATTAAAATGTGGCACGTGACCCGCCTTCGCCAGGCTTCGGCACGGCCGGCAGGTGACACGATTCGGTCCGAGGTGATTCATGACACCCACTGGTCACCCGTCACCTGTCACCTACATTCAAAGTTTGGTCCAGCTTGCGCTGGTAAAAAAAACGCTCTTCCGGTTCGAACGCGCGGGCGTGCAAAACCCGGACCAACCGGCCATTCGTCCGATATGCGCTGAAAATTCCGATGCCGCCCGCCGACATGCCGAGATTGAAAAACCGGGCTTGAGCGCCGAAGCGCGGCGAGTCGGGCAACAACCGGACGGCGAACGGATCCTCAAAGGACTCTTCTATTTCCCGCTGAGTCAAAGAACCACCCACTTCGAAGGGCGGATTATTCCAATCAAACTCCATATCGGGCTAATTGTAAATAAAACGCCCATGCAATGTGATTACATTGTATTTACGCATAGGTGCCACGTTTTGTCAATTTTTTTGTTTCCATCCCAGAAACAAAGCCCTTTTGAAACGGTTGTGGATTATTCTTCACCACCACCGGGACCACCACCGCTCATCTGGGTAATCATGGCAATCAGCGGCAGGAACATGGCTATCACGATGCTGCCGACAATCACCGCCAGAGCGACGATCATGATTGGCTCAAGGAGGGAGGTCATGGCGGCGACGGAGTTGTCCACTTCTTCTTCGTAATTATCGGCGATTCTCATGAGCATTTCAGGCAAAGCGCCGGTTTGTTCGCCGACGTCCACCATGCTGACCACCATGGGCGGGAAAACCGCCGAGCTTTCCAGGGGGGCGGTAATCGTTTCACCTTCCTTTACGCTTTCATGCACCTTGGCGACGGCATTGCTGATGACGACATTGCCGGCGGTCTCCTT
>JBEKJN010000329.1:0-2981 GCA_050011235.1 Verrucomicrobiota bacterium
TGTCGTGAGGCTGCGGGCGAAACCTTCCTCGCCGAGCACGTCGGCAATCGTCTGCGCCTTGCTCTGTTGCAGTTCCCAGATTTTTTCCTCGACCGTGCCAGGCGCGATAAGCCGGTAGGCGTTCACCGTCTGTGTCTGGCCGATGCGGTGTGAGCGGTCAATGGCCTGCGCTTCCACCGCCGGGTTCCACCACGGGTCGTAAAGCACCACATAGCTGGCGTTGGTCAAATTCAAACCCGTGCCCGCCGCGCGCAAACTCAGCAAAAACACGCCGGGCTGCGTGTCGCTTTGGAACGCGCTGACAACCTGCTGCCGGTCTTTTGTCTGGCCGGTAAGCATGTGCGTGGTGATTTGCCGGTCGCGACATTCCTTTTCGAGCAGGTTCAACATCTGCACAAACTGGCTGAAAACCAGGACTTTCTGGCCTTCGGCAATCAACGGGTCGAGCAATTCGAAGAGCGTCTCGGTCTTGCCCGACGCGGTGTCGCTGCCCACGAGCCGCGGGTGGCAGCAAACCTGGCGCAACCGCGTGAGCGCCGCCAGCACGTGCATCTTGCTTTTGTTGAGGCCCTGCTCCGCGACAGCATGCAGGATCTGGTCGCGGCTGCGGCGCAGTTCGGCCAGGTAAAGCTTCCGTTGTTCGTCGCCCAGCGGGCAATCGCGCCGTTCCTCGATGCGGTCGGGCAAATCCTTCGCGACGTGTTTTTTCAAGCGGCGCAGCAGCAACGGCCGCAACCGGGCCGAAAGCCGTTTGCGCGCGATGCGCTGGGCGGACTCGGTTTTCTCACCACGCGCCAGCGGTTCCACCGGCGCGGTTTCGTCGGCAACCTGGGCGCGCGGTTCGTAAGTTTCAACAAATTGTTCCTGATTGCCGAGGTACCCCGGCTGGATGAAATCCACAATGCTCCACAAATCCAGCAGCCGGTTTTCGAGCGGCGTGCCCGTGAGCGCGAGACGATGCTCGGACTTGAGCTGCTTGACCGATTGTGTGACCTGCGCGCCGGGATTTTTGATGAATTGCGCCTCGTCTAAAATCGCCGCGCGGAACGCGAACTTTTGCAGCTCCTCCAGATCGCGCCGCAGCAGCGCGTAGTTGGTCACAATCAAATCGTGCTGCGGAATTTGTTTGCGCAAATTGTGCCGGGCCGCGCCACTTTCGAGCACAAGCACCTTCAAATTGGGCGTGAACCGGTTGGCCTCACGCTTCCAGTTGTGCAGGACGGACGCCGGACAGATGACCAGCGATGGTTTGGGATTTTTTGTGTGGCGTTCCTTCAACCACGCCAGCCACGCCAGCGCCTGCAGCGTTTTGCCGAGGCCCATGTCATCGGCGAGAATGCCGCCAAGCTTGATCTGCGTGAGATGGCAGAGAAAATCGAAGCCGTCCTTTTGGTACGGCCGCAACTCGGCCTGCAAACCTTTGGGCAAGTTCACGGATGGAACGCCTTTGAAATCGCGGACACGTTCGCGCAACGCCTTGGCTTCCGGAGTATCGGCGAACCGCGTCAACTCGCTTTCGTCCAGATGCGCGACGTGCTCCATGCCGACCTTTTGCGGCACGGCAATAAGCCCGTCCACGCCCATCTCGGCCATTGCTTCGTGCGCGCCCTGCACGGCGGTGGTGTCCAGTTCCACCCAGCCGGAATTCGGCAGCTTGACGAAACGGCTGGTGGCGGCGGCGAGCCGTTCGAGATCGGCCTTGGAAAGTTTGAGTCCTTCGGCCTCCCATTCGGCGGAAACGGCCAGCCAGTCAATGCCACTGCCCTTGACGATGAGCCGCGGCTTGAGCTGGCGCGGGTGCAGAAACAGGCGGTGAAACGCCGGGTTGCCGAGAAATTCCGCCTCGCTGGGGCGTTCGGCCCACACGCCGGCCAGCGCGCCGAGAAAATTTTCGTTTGCGTCACCGACCCACAATCCCGGTTCCTGCATGAACCAATCCAGCCTTTGCAGCCATTGCGACGCCGGTTCAAGGCGCGGGTCGTCGAGAATTTCCGGTTTGTCCGCCGGACGCCGCCTCGGCTCGTTGGGAACCCACTCGTGACCATTCCAAAGCCAGACGCTTTGGTCGCGCTGACTCCGGGCGAGCAATCGCAACCGCACCGTGTCGTCGAGCAGTTCAAAAACGAACTGCGGTTTGGCCGGATGCGCCACGCAAAGCCGCTCCCAGTCCACGCCGTGGTTCGACTGCGTTTTCCGCAGGTGCAACAGCAGGCGATGACTGAGCTTGCGCACGGGCACCGACGGCATCCGGGCCAGATATTTCAGCACCTTCGGCGGCGGCGCATTGCGCACCAGATAAAATGTGTCGTTGACCAGCACGAGCGGCGACTGGCGGTTGAAGAATTTTACGTCGGCGATGGAATGATTTTTGCCGCCCGGCAATTCGATTTGGTGCGTGAATGAAAGTTCCTTGTCGCCGTTGTCGAGATGTGGCGTGAGCACGGCGATTTGTCCCTGAAACCGGAGCGGCTTGCCGTCACATTCGAGGCGCGGCGTGTGGCCCCAGCGCGTGAGCCATTGCAGCAATTCGGCGTCGGACAAAACCAGCGTGTCCGCGCCGTCGGCATGGTGGCGGTAGGTGTCGGCAATCCATTGGATGAACTCCCAGTCGGCGGGCGGGAAAAGTTCCTGCTCGTGCGTGGCGCGGACGACGAGGTCAATCAGGTCGCGCAGCGGACGCGCCTTTTCGCCGGTGCGCGGACGCAGCAGGAGAAATTGCACGGCGAGGCGATGACGCGACGGTTCCTCCTCATCCGGTTGCGGACGGCAGACGACGCGGAGCGTGGCGCGCGGCGTTTCGAGCAGCGGCAAGGCGGGCGGCGACAGCCAGTTTTCGAGTTCTTTGACGAGGTTTTGTTCCTGCTCGGCCTCCTCGGCCCTGGCAAAACGGTCGGGGCTGGCGTGCGGCTGCAATTCCGGCGGCACGGGACGTTTGGCACGGAGAAAGAGAAACGCGAGTTCCTCGAGGCGCGCTTTGCCCT
>JBEKJN010000330.1:0-2959 GCA_050011235.1 Verrucomicrobiota bacterium
GAAATGGTGGACGGTTTAAATTTGGACGGCAACCGGCATTTTGACTGTGATAGCATTTCACGCACGGCGGCCCCTGAACAGCGCTGGCTCAGTTTTCCGGGTGGACGACTGTGTCTAAATCCCGCCAGCAAAGGCGATTTCGTCATCGCGCCCAGTCCCCCGGATTTGGCGCTCGATTTGGGTGGCTACATTGGTACGGAGGTGCTGCGGCTGCCAAAAGTGACTTCCTTAGGATTGCTAGATGCCACCAAACCAGCTTCGGGCGTTTCATTGTCCACCTCACAACATACAACTTGGTATCCGTACAAATTGGGCCTTGAGGCGACCTATGCCTATGGCGCGACATTATCCGGTTGCGATTTCTTCACGGACAAGCAATCCACCCTGATCCGCGTGCTGGAATTGAATCATGCGCCCGGCGAGAAACTCTGCCTGACCGGCCAGACGGGAGACGGCATGAGGGTGAACTGGGATGATAAAAATCAAGTGCTGCTCGTGAGTGGGGAGAAATATGACTACGCACTGGGCTTTGCTCGGCTCGTCGGAAAATCATGGTCACCACATATTCTCGTGGAAAGTCCCACGAACCAAGGGGCGGCCTGGCGTTTAGAACTACCCTTGGACTCCGGAGCGACGCGCTATGGAATTAGTTTCGGATTTTCCACCGGTATCGAAGGCAGCGCGGCCGCCATCCATCGCGCCCGCGATGCTTTTACGCAACCGGTCAAGATATCGCTGGCCAAGTCGAAGGCGACGTTCGAGGATTTTCTTCGCAAGGTTCCCGCGCCGACACAATGGGGTCTGCACGCCGCGCCTGCGTTGGGTGTCACTCCCGAAAAGCAGCGTCAAAGCTATTACATGGCCTGGACGTTCATATTTCAGAGCTTGATGGACGTGCTGCCTGAAAACCCGGAATATCCCTATCCGCAGATGAGCCTCGGCAAGGGCGCGTTGTGGGCGGAAGGTGAGCGCACCTCGCCTGCCACTTGCGGCTGGGAAAGCTTCTTCGGCATCCAGTGGCTTTCGTTCATCGAACCGGATCTCGCCTGGCAGGCGTACGAGGGCATCATGTCGCGCGTGGACGAACAAGGGAAGCTGGGCGGCGAATCGCTGCCGTCCCGCAAAGCGCAGACCGCCTGGATCCTTTTCCAACAAAAGCCGGATCGGGAAAAATTGTCGGTGGTCTATCCGGCCATCAAACGCTACCTGCTTTGGCGCGAGCAGAATCCACGCTGGTTATACGGCAATTACGACACCCCCGACGAAAAGGACATGGAGTTTGTGGTCTCGTGGATTTTAGACGTCCAGTATGCCGCCCGCATCGCGGACGCACTCGGAGAGCATGTTGAAGCTGTTTGGTGGGAAAACAAGATTCAACCCATGATTGTCAACATGCGCAAATGGTTTTTCAGCGACTCAAAAGAGTTGCATCAATATTACTTTACCGGACGCGGGGTTTACAGCACCACCACACGCAATGAGGTGCGTCCGGTCATGATTCTCACCGCTCTTGATGTTTCCAGCCTGCCGCCGGACATGGTGGCGCGACTCGCGGATTTGTTTTCCGAAATTCATAAACCCGGGGCGGACAACGACGGTTTCAATTATCTCAAGTACCCGGACAACGACTTGCTGGCCGACGGACTGATCCAACGCGGAATGCCCTCGGCCTGCCCGTATATTGAAGCCGTGCTCCGCGATTGTATTCGCGGGGGTGAATTCGCCGAAGACCTTGAGGATTGGGATGGCAAGGGACTCAAGGCGGCTGGCGTCAAACCTTCACTGTTCACCGCGATGAACATCATCGAGTTCACCTGGTTGTTGAACGGAGCGCGTTACGAATCAGGCAAGGCGGTATTTTGCAAACTTCCCGCCGTGGCACCTTCCTCCAAACAGAAATAATTTTCGGAATGCGGAATTTAAATATGAATGCCAAGATCGAGAAACAACCCGCCAGCTATAATTTGGCCAACCGGCTCCATGAAAATCCAGTGCTTAAACCGGAGGATATTCAACCAAGCGCGGAGGGATTGAAGGTGCAATGCCTGCTCAACCCGGGCGTCTTTCGCTTCCAAAGTAAAATCTGGCTGCTCGTGCGTGTGGCCGAGCGACCGGAACAGAAACCAGGCATTACCAGTTTCCCGGTGCTGGACAAAGGCAAGCTCCGTATTCACGAATTTTCCAGTGACGATGCCCGGTTGGATTTAAGTGATCCACGTGTGGTGAACTTTAATGGCGCGGACTATTTGACAACGCTCTCACACTTGAGGCTGGCCAGCAGCGAGGACGGCATTCACTTTCAACAGGAGCCGCTTTTCCAGCCGCTCATCGGTGAGGGCGAATATGAATCATATGGCATCGAGGATTGCCGGGTCTCACAGATTGGCGCGGATTACTACCTGACTTACACGGCAGTGTCTGCGCACGGCGTGGCGGTGGGATTGCGAAGCACGCGCGACTGGCGAAACTTCAACCGCCACGGTTTGATTTTTCCCCCGCACAACAAGGACTGCGCGCTGTTTGAAGAGAAAATTGACGGCAGCTATTTTGCGCTGCACCGGCCGAGCAGCCCGGAGTTGGGCGGAAATTATATCTGGCTGGCGAAATCGTCTGATCTGTTGCTTTGGGGTGGTCATAGTTGCGTGGCCCGGACGCGACTCGGAATGTGGGACAGCGCCCGCGTGGGGGCCGGGGCGGCGCCGATCCGCACGACCGCTGGCTGGCTGGAAATTTATCACGGTGCGGACGCACACAACCGCTATTGTCTGGGGGCTTTGCTGCTCGACTTGAATGAGCCCTGGAAAGTGCTGGCCCGTTCCGACGCGCCCATCATGGAACCCGTGGCTCACTATGAGCGCACTGGTTTTTTTGGAAGTGTTGTATTCTCGAACGGTCAACTGGTGGATGGCGACCAATTGACGATTTATTATGGAGCTTCGGATTCCGTGATTTGCGGGGC
>JBEKJN010000331.1:0-2908 GCA_050011235.1 Verrucomicrobiota bacterium
CCCACCGCTCCAATTCCAAGCGGTCAGTTTCGGTTAGATTTACGGGCAACGCATGGCGGGGCATGAGGCGAAAATAGCACGCCTTGAACATAACGCCAGTTATTTATGAGACACTACACTAGAACAAATGTTTCGTCACACAACCAGTTTGTAGCCGATGCCGTGGATGGTCAGCAGATGTTTTGGTTCTTTTCAACGGTTTTCAGCAATGCAGCATCCCCCAAGACCGGGAAAAAATGTCAGGCTGCCGGCGCGAAACCTTTTGCATTTTTTCCGGCCAAACCCCACGCTGGACGCATGACGCAACCGCTGGCGCTCGTTTTTTACGACAAGCTGATGCC
The DNA here is from genome assembly GCA_050011235.1 of Verrucomicrobiota bacterium. Lineage (GTDB taxonomy): Bacteria > Verrucomicrobiota > Verrucomicrobiia > Limisphaerales > UBA11358 > UBA11358. The sequence goes on from JBEKJN010000331.1 coordinate 342, forward strand.
CGGCAGCCAACTGGTGAACCGGCTGCAGGATTTGAATTATCGCGTCCAAGCCGTGAACGATCTGGCGTCCTTCCAGCGCTGTGCGCAGAGCGAAGGACCGATGCTGGTGTTCGTGGATTTGGAATCGAAGGAGGGCGACGTTTGTCTCGCGATTGCCGCGTTAAAATCCGATGCGGCTACGCAACATATTCCCGTCGTGGCCTTTGCGAGCGAGCGGGCCGTGGAATTGCAGGCCGCAGCCCAAAAAGCCGGGGCAAAACTTGTCGTCAGCGAAACGGCGTTGTTGGATCATCTGCCGGAACTTTTGAATCAGGCGCTTCAGGTTGAGTGACCCAAAACTTATGCTTGACGAAGACAGCACCAACCTTTACGCTCGCCCCGAATTGAGGCATGAACTGTTTTCGAAAGTAATTTGCGGACATTAGCTGTTTTCCAGTGGTGTCCGTTTTTATTTTGAGCGGCAACCTCAAAAAAGTCAGGAGTTGGATATGGCTAGTGGCAAAGTAAAGTGGTTCGATAATAAAAAAGGGTTCGGCTTTATAGCCCAGGGTACCGGCCAGGACGTCTTTGTGCATCATTCGTCCATTATCGGCGCTGGATTCAAAACTCTCAATGAAGGCGAAGAAGTCTCCTTCGAAATCGTATCCAGCGACAAAGGTTTAAAAGCCCAAAACGTGCAACGCGTCCCTCCCTCGTAGGGGGCTTGCAACGTGTCAGGTTGGACAATTTCGCGCCGGCGGTTTTCGTTCGCCTGTGCCGGGAAAGGCAGGTAGTTTGTGTCCATGCCGGACATGTCCGCGGCCCGCATCGCGAACCTTTACATCCACGTTCCGTTCTGCGCGCAGAAATGCGCTTATTGCGCCTTCTATTCCGAACCATCGGGCGGCGACCTCATCAACCGCTACGTCGCCGCGCTGGTTCGTGAATTGGAAATGGTCGCAGACGATCTCAAACCCAAAACGATTTTCTTTGGCGGCGGCACGCCGTCGCTGCTCAATTTTCGCCAATGGGAACAAATCCTCCGGGCCATGGAGCGCTTGAATCTGCTCGCCGCGGAGGAATTCACCGTCGAATGCAATCCCGCCACGGTTTCGTCCGACAAGGCGAAATTGCTCCGGGACTTTGGAGTGAACCGGATTTCGATGGGTGTTCAGTCGCTGGACGAACAATTGCTCGAACGCCTGGGTCGGATTCACACGCGCGGGATGGTTTTCAAGTCGTTCGATATTTTACGGCACGCCGGTTTTGACAATTTGAACCTCGATCTCATGTTTGCGATCCCCGGCCAGACGATGGCAATCTGGCGCGCGACCTTGAACGAAGCCATCGCCATGCAGAGCGAACACCTTTCCAGCTACGAAGTCATTTACGAGGACGACACGCCGTTGTTTGCCCAGCTTCAGGCCGGTGAAATCGACGTTGACGAGGATCTGGCCTGCGCGATGTACGAGGAATTGGTCGAACGCGCGACCACTGCCGGTTTCCAGCAATATGAGGTCGCCAACTTCGCGCGCGACGAGCGCACCGCCATTCAATCCCCAGACGCCAGACCCCAGAATCCAATCCCCAATTTCGCCTGCAAGCACAACGTGAATTACTGGCGCGGGGGCTCGTTTTACGGCCTGGGTCCCAGTGCGACGAGTTATGTGCGCGGCGTGCGGACGAAAAACTGGTCGAACACGCAGCTCTATTGCGAGCAGCTCGAAAAAGGAAAACGCGCCGTAGAATCACGCGAGGAATTGCCGCCCTTGTCGCGCGCCGGCGAGACCGCCGCGTTCGGTTTGCGCATGGTTGCCGGCTGGCCGTTTGAGGAATTTCAGCGCACGACCAACTTTGATTTGCGCCGCGAATGGCCGGCGGAAATGAGCCAGCTCGCCGGGCGCGGCTGGGGGATAATTTCATCCGACAGTTTCCGGCTCACGCCGCAGGGACTTCGTTTTGCCGACGCGGCGGCGGAATTATTCCTGCGCTGAATCTGGTGGGGCGAGACTCTGTCGAGCCACATTCTTCGTATCAATTCGCCGTTTCCGGAATTTTCCCGCCGGTTGTATCAACTCTCCCGCCCAGTCGCTGAATCGCCAGCACGCCGGCGGCAATCGAAATCGCGCCGCAAATCACATAGGGCAGCATCGGAACGTGCATGTAAAGTGTCGCAGCGAACAGCGGACCGAGTATGCGAGCCAGGCTGCCGGCGCTTTGCGCGACGCCGATGGTCGAGCCCTGTTCGTTCGCGGGTGTGAGGTTCGAAAGCAGGCCAAACACCGGCGGGCGTGTCAGGCTGGTGCCAATGGCCAGTAACGCGAGCACCAATAGCATTTTTATCCACGGCCAGTCGGTGGCATGGAGGACCGCCAACCATTTCAACTGGCCGTCACCTTTGACGAACGGCAACAGCGCAAGGCTGATGCCGGTCAGGAACAGGCTCAACGAAATCAGTTTCGGTTCGCCGAATGTTTTCACGAGGCGACCAATCGCACCGCCCTGAATGAACGCACCGATGAGGCCGCAAAAGACAAAGAGCGAAATGACCGTCGTGGCCGGTTTGGTTTCGTCCACGGTGATGCCCA
>JBEKJN010000332.1:0-2898 GCA_050011235.1 Verrucomicrobiota bacterium
GAGCGGCACTTGGTGTGCTCGGAACGTGCCCTCAACTTGCAGACCATCGACGACTTTCGGTCCCGTCCAGCCCTTGGGTGACCTCAGGACGATCATTGGCCAGCGCGGCCGAGTGGTATCGTTTTTGTTCCGCGCATTCTTTTGGATTTGACGGATGTCCTCGATGGCCTTTTCCAAAATACTGGCCATCAGTTGATGCATCTTTTCCGGCTCATCGCCTTCCACAAAGTAAGGCGTCCAGCCGCAGCCTCGTAGAAACTGCTCCAGTTCTTCATGCTCGATACGGGCCAGGACGGTCGGGTTGCTGATCTTGTAGCCATTGAGGTGCAGAATCGGCAGCACGGCTCCGTCAGTAATCGGGTCGAGAAGCTTGTTGGACTGCCATGCGGTCGCCAATGGACCCGTTTCCGCTTCACCGTCGCCGACAACGCAGGCGACAATCAGGTCGGGGTTGTCGAACGCGGCCCCGAAAGCATGGCTGAGCGAGTACCCCAGCTCGCCACCTTCGTGAATCGATCCTGGCGTCGTCGGCGCAACGTGGCTTGAAATCCCGCCGGGGAATGAGAATTGTTTGAACAGCCTCTTCAGCCCGGCCTCATCCTGCGTGATGTTGGGATAAATCTCACTGTAGGTGCCTTCGAGGTACGTATTGCCCACCAGCGCCGGGCCGCCGTGACCGGGACCGGCGATGTAGAACATGTCCAGGTCATACTTCTTGATGACCCGGTTCAAATGCACATAGATGAAGTTCTGGCCCGGCGTCGTGCCCCAGTGTCCGACCACCAACGGCTTCACGTGAGACAGTTTCAGAGGCTGCCTCAGCAGCGGATTGTCGTAGAGATAAATCTGGCCGACCGACAAATAGTTGGCGGCGCGCCAGTAGGCATCCATCTTATGGAGCAGGTCTGGCGACAACGGTTTGCCCGTTTTGTTCATCTTCTCCGTTTCCACGGCGATGTTCTCCTTAACCTGATTCTTCATAAAAATGCTCCTTTCAGACGCGTTTTTTATTTTCATGATCATGTTCCTTTTCAATCGTAAGACCCAAGACCCGGCACACCGAGCGCGCAATCATCAGTTCCTCGTCCGTGCGAATGACGCGAACCGTGGCCCGGCTGGCGTCCGTGGAAATCACTCCTGCAGTTGCCGCATTACGCGACTCATTCAGTTCAATGCCGAGGAAGTTCAGCTCCTCACAGATGCGTGCGCGGACGACTGGCGCATTTTCGCCGATGCCTCCGGCGAAGACGAGCGTGTCCAATCCACCGAGGGCGGCGGCGAAGGAGCCGATCCACTTCTTTGTCTGGTAACAGAACAGCGCCACGGCTTCCGCCGCCCGCACGTCATGGGATTCCTGCGCGAGCAACTCCCGCATGTCGGAACTGATCTCCGAAACTCCGAGCAGACCCGACTCGTGGTTGACCATTTCGTAAAACTGCTTGGCGGTTATCTCGTCGGTTCGCGCCAGATACGGCGCCAAGCCGGGATCCAGGTCGCCCGAGCGGGTGCTCATCACCAATCCCGCCGTCGGCGTGAAGCCCATGCTGGTGTCGATGCTTTTGCCATCGCGCACGGCGGCCAGACTTGCGCCGTTGCCGAGATGCGCGAGGATCACGCGGCCCTTCGTTGCCGCCGGGTCGCCGAGGCGCCCAAGCTCTTCCATCAGAAAGGCGTAGGACAGTCCGTGGAAACCGTAGCGCTGAACTCCTTTTGCGTCGTAGCGTCGCGGAATCGGCAGCAGCTTGGCGACACGTGGCATGGTGCGGTGAAACGCCGTGTCGAAACAGGCCACCTGCGGTAGTTTCGGATGACGCTGGCGGAACACCTCGATCAGTTCAATCTCGCGCGGCAGATGATCCGGGTCGTACGGCCGAAGGCGGTGCAGTTCATCCAGCAATTCCTGGGTGACCAGTTCGGGCGCGGTGTGTTGCATGCCGTGGACCACCCGGTGTCCCACAGCCCGGACCGATTCGAAACTATTCTGCGCTTCAAGCCAATCAATCAGGACAATCGCCGCGGTTGTGTGATCGGTGGCGGTGAGATTGCGGCTCTGTGGCTGTTTCCTGGTCGGGTCGGTGAAGGTCAGATTCGTCCCGCTCAGGCCGATGCGGTCAACCTTTCCATACAGCCCTCGCTTGAGCGGTTCTTCGACATGGTATAGCGCGAACTTGATGCTCGACGATCCGCCGTTGATCGTGAGGATGCGTGGGTTAGCGGGTTTCATGACTGACTCCTTTGTCATTCGGCAATCCGAACGAAGCCAGTTTCGCGCACGTGGATTTGTAGTCAGTATGGAGAACACTTCGAATCCCCAAACCTTCCGCGATTTGGACGAACATCGGTGTGTTTTCGATATAGACGACCTCTCGCGCCGGCGTCTGAGCGATGTCCAGCGCAAGCCGAAAGATGTCCGCGTCCGGCTTGCGGAGGTGGACGAAGCAGGAGGAAACAAAGGAATCCACAAACCTATCCAGCCTGAACTTCTGGATGCGATGAGAATTCAATTCCCGTGCTTCGTTGCTGACCACGACGATCCTCAATCCGTACTTTGCCTTGAGTTTTCGGACCAACTCGATCATCTGGGGATAAGGTTTCGATTGCGCGAACATGAAGTGCCGAAACTGAGCGCGGGCGAACGGTCGCTTTTGATAGAAGACCACCCGCGCCAAATACTCTTCCAACGTGAGCTTTCCCTCCTCGTAGGTGTCGAAGGTCAGGTGATGGCGATCCTCCATCTCGGCCAAGTCCAGCTTGAAGTTGGTCGCCGCTCGTTTGCGGGCATGATGATCCCACCCGTTGGTGAGCAGGACACCGCCAATATCCAGAAACAACGTCGTGATCCGGCTCGCTGTTTTCATTTGGCCTCCGTCAAAAGAATGGCGCAAGATCGGGGGTTCA
>JBEKJN010000333.1:0-2878 GCA_050011235.1 Verrucomicrobiota bacterium
ACGGCGTCGGAGGACATCGTGGTGGGGACGGTGATAGCCGGCCGCAACCTGACCGAGACGGAGAGTTTGATCGGTTTTTTTGTCAACAACCTGGTATTGCGTGGGGATTTGTCCGGGGATCCGTCGTTTCGAACCCTTCTTGGGCGGACGCGGGAGACAGTATTGGGGGCCTACGCGCATCAGGATTTGCCATTTGAGAAGCTGGTGGAAGTTCTGCGGCCGGAGCGGGACGCCAGCCACTCCCCGATTTTCCAAGTGATGTTCGTCCTTCAGAACGCTCCCGGGCAGGCAGCCCAGTTGCCAGGACTGGAAGTCACTCCCATTCTATTGCCAGAGTATCGGATTTCCAAGTTTGACTTGACGCTTTCTACAAAAGTAGTGGAAGGGCACCTCAGGACAGCGATCGAGTACAACACGGACCTGTTCGACGCGGGGACGATCGAGCGCATGCTGGGCCACTACGGGACCATACTTGAAGGGATCGCCGCCTCGATAGACCGGCCCCTGTCGGATCTGCCTCTTCTCACTAATGTTGAGCGCCAGCGGATACTGGTGGATTGGAATCGGCCCGAGGCGGCGTATCCCAAGGACCGGCGCCTGCACGAGTTGATCGAGGCGCAGGTGAAACGCACGCCGGAGGCGGCGGCGGCTGCGTTTGGAGGGCAGCAACTGACATACGGCGAGTTGGACGCGCGGAGCAACCAACTGGCGCGGCACCTCCAAAGACTTGGGGTAGGACCGGGTAAGGCGGTGGGCGTTTGCGTGGAGCGTTCGCTGGAAATGGTCGTTGGATTGCTGGGCATCCTCAAAGCGGGCGGGGCATGTGTTCCATTGGATCCCGAGTATCCTAAGGAGCGGCTGGCATTTATGCTGGAAGACACCGCTGCCAGTGTGCTGTTGACCCAGGCAGACCTGGCAGAGACGCTTCCGGGCACCGCCAGGGTGATCCGGCTGGATGCAGATTGGCCCGCAGTAGCAACGGAGAGCGACGCCACAACCGGGAACGCGGCGAGCGCGGAAGATCCGGCTTACATCATTTACACGTCCGGTTCCACAGGACGGCCAAAGGGTGTCGTGGTTGGACATGGCCCCCTGGCCGAACATTGCCTGGAATGCAGAGACTATTACGGGCTGGTTGCAAAGGACCGTGTACTGCAGTTTGTGTCGCCCAGTTTCGACGCGGCGATGGAGCAGATTCTGCCTCCCCTGTGCTGCGGGGCCTGTGTTGTTTTACGGCCGAAGATTGTTTGGACCCCGTCCGAGTTTCAGCGACAGCTTGCGGCGCTCGGACTGACGGTCATAAGCCTTCCCATGGCCTACTGGCATGAACTAGCCGAGGCTTGGGCCAATTCGACCGAATCGGTTTCGGCCCATCAATTGCGGATCGTCATTGTAGGAGGGGAAGCGATGTCTCCTCAGTCCGTCCAGCTCTGGCAACGGACGCCCCTAAACGGCGTGCGCCTTTTCAACGCCTACGGGCCAACCGAAACGATTGTCACGGCAACAACCTTCGAGGTTCCCATGGGCCTGGCTGGACAGAAACCGCTGGAGCGGATCCCAATCGGGCGCCGGCGGGGCGCGCGCAAAGTCTATGTGCTGGACCGGTTGGGGCAACCCACGCCGATCGGAGTGCCAGGCGAACTCCACGTCGGGGGGACGCCTCTGGCCAACGGGTATCACAACCGGCACGAACTTACGGCCGAGCGGTTTGTTCCCGATCCGTTCGCGGGCAGTTCGGGATCTCGAATGTATCGGACGGGGGATCTGGCGCGCTACCTGCCCGATGGCAACCTCGAATTCATTGGGCGCGCCGACCTGCAAGTGAAAATACGCGGTTATCGGATTGAGTTGGGAGAGATTGAGGCAGTGCTCAATCAGCATCCCGCAATCCAGAGCAGCGTCGTGATGGCACGGGAAGACGGGCCGGGCGACAAACGGCTGGTGGCCTATTGGGTTGGCCGAAACGAAGCCGTTGGCCAGGCAGTTCTGCGCGAATGGTTGCGAATCAGGCTGCCGGACTACATGGTGCCGGCGGTTTTTGTTAGGCTTGAGGCCTTTCCCCTGACCCCCAATGGCAAGGTGGACCGCAAGGCCTTGCCCAAGCCGAAGACCGGGGCATCCGCCGCGAAATTCGCCCCTCCGAGCACGCCGACGGAAATTGCCGTTGCGAAGATCTGGAGTGAGGTGCTGGGAGTGAAGCAGGTCGGGCCGCAGGATGATTTCTTTGCGCTGGGTGGGCATTCGCTACAGGCAACCCGGGTCCTCTCGCGCATTCACAGTGTCATGAATGTTGATCTGCCTCTGAGATCTCTGATGGATAACCCAAGCCTGGCAAGCCTGGCAAATACGATCGATCGGCATTTGATGAATGAGGTTCAGCAGGACGATCTGAACCGGATGGTCCTGGAACTCGAAGCAATGTCCGAAGAGCAAGCTCAGCAATCTCACTAAAAAGAGGCATATCCGATGGAAAAACCTCAATTCTTATGATAGAACTCAACGAAAGAATTGCCGCGCTCTCACCAGCTAGGCAGGCGGCCTTGCGGCAGAGGCTGCTGGAACACAAGGCTTCGCTCCAAGCGAAGGCCATCACGCGGAGGCCCTCGGAGGGGCCGGCTCCGCTCTCCTTTGCCCAGGAGCGCCTCTGGTTCATGGACCAACTGGAGCCGCTGGGCAGCGTGTATAACATTCCGATGGCGCTGCGCCTGAAAGGAGCGCTGGAGGCGCCGATGCTTCAGCGGGCGTTAAGTGAGATCGTGCGGCGGCATGAAACCTTGCGCACGCGCTTTGAATCGGTTGACGGCCTGCCACGGCAAGTGGTGGCGCCGTATGCCGGGTTGGAGTTGCCGTTCATTGACCTGAGCACGGTGCCGGAGAG
>JBEKJN010000334.1:0-2848 GCA_050011235.1 Verrucomicrobiota bacterium
TCCGCCCGAACCCACTTTTCCGGCGGATTGGCCACATGCTTGCTTTTCAGTTTGCAGGACGTCCGATAATAGACGTTGTTCCCGATATATTTCTCGTTCGTGAGCAATTGATGAACCGTCCCCCGTGACCACGCCCGCCCAAAATCCGTGACGATTCCCCGCTCATTGAGCGAATCCGCGATTTCGGATTCGATTTTCTCCTCATTGACGAACGCTTTATAAACCCACCGCACCACTTTGACCTCTTCCTCCGGCCCCGCCACCAACACCACCCGGTCAGTCTGAATGCTTTTGTGCTCCCCCATTTTCAACATCGTCTTCCGCTGGCCGCTTTGATCAATCAACATCCGCCGCAATCCAAACCCGGCCGGGCCGCCCTGTTTGTAGCCAAGTTGAATCAGGCGGCACGCACCCTGAAAAACCTTCGACGAAAGCTCCCGGCTGTATTCACCCGCCATCGCCCGCTTGACGCCTTTAACGATTGTGGAAACCGGGCTGCCATCATTTTCAAACTGTTCCGCGCAATAATGAACCGCCACGCCGACCTGCCGGCAGGTGTATTCATAATAGGCGCTCTCGTCCGCGTCCTGAAACCGGCCCCACCGACTCACGTCATAAACCAGAATGTGGGAAAACGTTGCCTCGCCGTTCTGAACATCCTTGAGCATCTGCGCCAGCGAATCGCGCCCCTGGATGTTCAGCCCGCTTTTCCCCTCATCCGAATACTCCTTGACGATTTCCATTCCGCGCCGCTTCGCGTACTCGCGAATCACATCCATCTGATTGCTGGTCGAGTATTGCTGATGCTCGGTGGACATCCTCACATACGCGGCGGCACGATTGCGTAAAGATTCTTTGTCATTTTTGCTCATGCAAAAAGTCGGTTCATCCTGTTTATTTGCCGGTTCTCAAAGCAATTCCTCGCGTCATGCGAGGAATTGACAGCATCCGATTATCAAAAGAGACAGTTGACGGCTATGTCATCTTGTAGCGCAATTCACCGTTTTCTGACCCAGCGTTTCCAGTATTGCGGATGCGCGTTACGCCAGATGCGCACCCGTTCCACCTGTTCTGGCCCGCGCCAGTAGTTCCGATTTTCCGGTTTGGCGCGCCAGTATTTCTGGCTCAAAGCTTTGCTGGCTTTTTTGCAGGCGGGATCTGAACAAAAGAGCTGGCGATGACGACTCCGGGGATCGGGGGTGAACAGATGTTTGCAGCAAAAACATCTGCGACTGTCGCCATTGCGGTGTGTGTGTTTCATATAACACACCGCCGCCCGGCTCAACGCGACAGTCCCGCAGGCAGATGAAAAGGAGTGTGGTTTTGAACTCGGGAGAATTGCCGCAGCCACGCCTGACGCAAATCAAATTACGCCCCATTGGGCCGTTCTGGTCAATGATGAATTGCGCCCTAATAGGGCGTGCCAAGCGACGCCAAAATTCAGGCGCAACTGAAGAAATTCGGCGCGAGTGTCCGTCGCGAACGAATCGCCAGGGGTATTACGCAGGAGAAACTGGCCGAACTCGTTGATTTGAACATTCGATCAGTGCAGAAAATCGAAGCTGGGCAGATCAATGTGCTGGTCACGACGGCGATGCGGATTCAAAAGGCACTGGACTGCGGCTGGGGCAAGCTGATGTCATAAAACCATCGAGCTATTCGCACTTGTAGAACCGAGCGTGCCTTGCGCCTCTATTATATGGCTCGTTCGCGCCGTCAAGGTAGAACACCCCTTTGCCCCGCGTCTCCACCTTGACTGCGCTCGCTCCGCCGGGAGAGATGGCGCTTAGGAAGGCACGCTTGGAGTGTGCATGTTCGGTTTCTGAAACCATTGGTGCTCCGCAAATGGAGGCCGCATTTGGGTGTGAACACGTTTGGCATGTTCACGAAAATGGTAACGTTCACGGCACCGTGAACACTGTGAACCCGTCAGCCCGCTGAACGAAATAGGCGATAATAGATAATCTGGTTTTCTCGGCGACGATTTTGACCTATTCTCGGCCTGCGATGCATTTGCCGATCAAGATTGATGATGTCCTGCACGGACAAACCGTGGAATGGGAGCGGTTGGAGTTCAAGCAGGGGTGGAATCCGGAGGCTGTCCTCCACACGATGTGCGCCTTCGCCAACGATTTTCACAACTTGGGCGGCGGCTACGTTGTCATCGGCGTCGCGGAGAATCAGGGACAACCAGTGCTGCCACCAGCAGGATTGCCCGCCAGCAAACTGGATGACATTCAAAAGGAGATTCTCGAAATCGGGCATCGGATGCAGCCCCACTACCATCCGGTGATTGCGCCGTATGTCGTCCAGCAAAAGCACGTCCTCGTGCTTTGGTGTCCTGGCGGCCAATCCCGGCCATACAAGGCCCCGGTGTCGTTGGCCAAGGGAAACCGCGAGTTCGCATACTACATCCGCAAAGGCTCGGCCACCGTCCGAGCCAAGCATCAAGAAGAAGTCGAGTTGGTCAGCCTTGCCGCCACCGTTCCTTTCGACGACCGCATCCACCACAGCGCCTCTTTGAACGACCTCAAGCTTCCGTTGATGCAGAACTTTCTGCGCGAAGTGGGCAGCGACCTGTTGGCCGATTCCAGCACGATGGATTTTGCCCAGTTGTGCCGCCAGATGCGAATTGCCGACGGCCCCGCCGAAGCGATGCACCCGTTAAATGTCGGCCTGATGTTTTTCAACCCGGCACCGCAGAAATTCTTTCCCCAAACGCAGATTGATGTGGTGCAATTCCCCGAAGGGCCGGGCGCTGACACTTTCACGGAGAAGACCTTCGCCGGCCCATTGGATGTGATCCTCAAAGACGCGCTGACATTTTTGAAAAACGCCGTGATTGTGG
>JBEKJN010000335.1:0-2844 GCA_050011235.1 Verrucomicrobiota bacterium
GAATTGCAGCGCGCCCGGCGGAAATTGGGCGATGATTGCGCGCAACGATTCGGGCAGGCGATCGGGAATCATTTCAAAATGGAAGAAATGGCCGGGCTGATGGCGCGCGAGGAAAAATTCGAGGATGGTTTTGCTGACGCTGACGTTGAGATTGAACGTGCGGTCAACGAATTTGAACTGTTTCACGCCGCGATCGAGCAGGCGCTGTAATTGTTCGAGCATGGCCATCAACGGGACCTGCCGCACCGGGATGTCGAGCGATGACAGGCAAAACTCGCAAGTGAACGGGCAGCCGCGTGACGCCTCGACGTAGATGATGCGATGCGCGATGTCATCGTCGGTGTAGAGATCGTACGGAAGGACGATTTGCGAAAAGTCCGGCAGTTCAGCGGGGATGATTTTGGGGTAGGAGACGACGTGAGGAGTCTCTGATTTTTGTCCCGAATTTGAATGGAGACTCGTTACCTCGTCTCCTACACGCCGAGTGAGCAACACCCGGCACACCTCCGCAAATTTCAAATCCGCTTCGCCGGTGATGACGTGGTTGGCGAGTTGCACAATTCTTTGTTCCTCGGTTTCGTAGCTCACTTCCGGTCCACCGAGGATGATTTTGACATCGGGCCGGACGCGTTTGATGGCGGCGATGACCTTGGTGGTTGGTTCGACGTTCCAGATGTAAATGCCGAAGCCGATGATTTTGGGATTCTGCGCGAGCAGGGCTTCGGCGATGTCGAGCGGGCGCTGGTTGATGTCGAATTCCACGAGACACGCGCGCGGCTGGAGTTCGCCGAGATTGGCCAGCAGATAGCGCAGGCCGAACGCGGCGTGGATGTATTTCGCGTTGAGCGTGGTTAAAACGATGTCCACCACGGTTGCAGTTTAGCAATGAGCAGAAGGCAGCGCAACGAGGCAACGACCTTGGCGGTTGTACTCGTTGAAAAGGTAGGGACGGCGCGCCGCGCTATTCGTTCGGACATCCCGGCGGGATGTCCCTACGGGTGCATCTTGACATTGTGCTTAATTTGAGGCCCGGAGTTGGTCCCAGTGGTGGTTGCGGCGGGCTTCATCAAGGGAACAGAGGTTGCGAAGACCTTTGCCGGTCGAGGAACCGTAACCACCTTCTAAATCGTAAATCTTAAGGACAGTGTCAAGATGCACCCCGTACAAAGGCTTGGATCAATCCCTGAACTCACAAACCAACGTGATTTTAGATTTGGCCAATGCAATTTGGTATCAGGATGGGGTCCGGCTGAAACCCGGATTTGTTTCCGACAACCAAAACTTTTTCGCGGCGAAATTGGCAGGCGTGGATTTTGGGAAACCTGAATCGGCACAAACCATCAACGATTGGGCGGACAAGAGCACGCGTGGAAAAATCAAGGAAGTTGTCCAATGGCCGTTTCCTCCGCTCACGCGGGTGATTCTGGCCAACGCCATCTATTTCAAGGGGAAATGGGACGAGCCGTTCGATAAAAGCCAGACCAAGCCGCGCGCGTTTCATTTGGCCAATGGCGAAACGAAGCAAACGCCGATGATGTCGCAGCGCAAAACTTTCAGTTATCAGGAAGGCGGCGGCTTTCAAGCCGTGCGATTGCTTTATGCCGGCGGACGCTTGCAGATGTATCTTTTTCTGCCCGATACCAATTCCAGTCCGGCAAAGCTTTTGGCCAATATGAACAGCGAAATCTGGCATGACAAAATCCTGCCGCACTTTGAAGACCGAGAAGGGACGCTGATGCTGCCACGATTCAAATTGGATTACGATGTGGAACTGAATGATCCGCTCAAAGCGTTGGGAATGCGCCAGGCGTTTTTAATGGGCGTAGCCGATTTTTCCGCGATGGCTGACGAACCGCTTTATATCACTGCAGTGAAGCAAAAAAGTTTCGTGGACGTGAACGAGGAAGGAACCGAGGCGGCGGCGGTGACAACGGTGGGAGTTGGTGCACTGGCAATCATTGAGCCGGTGAAGCCTTTTGAGATGATTGTGGATCGGCCGTTTTTCTTCGTGATTGGCGATGACCAAACCCAATCCATTTTGTTTATGGGTGTGGTGTATGAGCCCACGGGAACCGCAGTTCGATAATCGCGGCGAATTTGCTGCGCCTGACTGGTCATTTGTGGAGCGACGTTCGTGGTTTGACTTAACAAAATTCTTCGTTCAAATTCGTCAGCGTCATGGCTGATCCAGACCCATCAGAGGCAAAACGATTTAGGCCAGCATTTCTGCGAATGTCCATTTGGATTTTTGTTTCCGCCTTTGTGCTTGGTTTTGCTTTAGGTCACACGCTGGGGATTTTTTCGCTTTTAATTAGACATGGGTTCGTTGATTGGCACCTGGTCGGACGGATAATTTTATCAACAACTCCAAAACTATTTTTCTTTTCCTTTGGATGTGCTTTTATTTGGGCATGGATTATTTTTTTGCTCTTCCCGGCTTTGATTTCCGGCCAAGGAATTCGAGGTCACTCATTCTGGGGCATGCGGAGATTTGTTGGTTGGGAGGAAATTGTTAAAGTCAAAAAGTTCTCGCTGTTTGGTTTACCGTATCTTCGCATTTTTTCCGCTACCGACGGAAAAGTCACCTGGCTTCCATTGTTCCAGTCCCAAATGGTGGAATTCCGGAATGAAATACGCAAGTTCGCTCCGTCCAACAGCCCCCTTTTGGCACATTTAAATTGATGAACAATTCATTCCGCTTGGGCGTGCTTGGTTCCGGCAAAGGTTCGAACTTTGCCGCCATTGCCGATGCGGTGGCGGCAGGGAAAATTCCGGCGCAAGCCGCCCTCGTCTTGAGCGACGTCGAGAGCGCGGGGATTCTGGCTCACGCGCGCGACCGGAAGA
>JBEKJN010000336.1:0-2756 GCA_050011235.1 Verrucomicrobiota bacterium
AGCAATAACTCCACAGCCTGCTTGCGAAAGGCTTTGGAATGATGTTTTCGACCTTTCAGATGATTCATAACAGTTGTCTCAAATGGTACATCCCGTGTCCATCCTTTCGGGGCAACCTCAAAAGATAAACCGACCGACGAATGGGTCAACAATATCGGAAATTTATTGCCGCTTTATTTCAAGACGAACGGCAAACTTCAAAACAAATCTCCAGGCGAGAAAATGAAATTGCTAAAAGGCGAATTTTCAAAAGAAGTGCAGCGGCTGCCTTTCATAAGAGAATTCGTCGAAAAATATGGCGATTCAGCTTCAGCTTGGGATGAAAAACAAGTGCAGGCACGAGCTGTTGACTTGGCAAAAATAGCTTACCAAAAAATCTGGAAGATTGATTAAGCTCTAGCCGCTGTTGTTTTTTAATCGGAAAATTTCCGTCTCGCAGCGGACGACATGTGTTGTTTCACGTTTTTTGCCGGTCGAAGTTTTTGCCCAGGCTTCCTGTAAGCTCACGTCCACGGTCGTGTGAACGACTGCGCCGCGTTCGACTTGGGCGCAGGACAGGAACACGAACTTGCATTCGTGAAAAATGCGCTCGGTCTGAATTTCGGGCACGTCGGCCATGTCGCGTGATCCATTGATCGAATCGGGGAAGATCGCAAGATCAATTTGGCTAGGAGGGTTGGCATGTTGCCGACCCCATTTAATTTGGGACGGCGGCACGCCGTCCCTCCCACAAACGGAGATTTCCACGCGGACACGGAAATTGCGGAGCCAGATTTCAATGATTTCACGGTCGGCACGCCGGGCCGCCATTTCGACGTGGCGCAAATCGAGTTCGATGCCGACGCAGCCGCGTTTGAGCCGGAGGCTGGCCACCGCCGTGGTGCCGTTACCCAGAAACGGGTCCAGCACCAAGTCGCCTTCGTTCGTCGAGGCCAACAGGCAGCGTTCCACCAAAGCCACGGGCTTCTGCGTCGGGTGCTTCCCGAACCGTTTCTCCTCGCCGCTGGGAGCGGTCATCGTCCAAACGGAGGAGTTAGGAGATGGGAGTTGGGAGTTAGGATTTTCCCTATCTGCTATCTCCGAACTTCTATCTTCTGCGTCTTCGACGCTGCGCCACACCGTTTTCATCTGTTTGCCGGTCACCTTCCGCATTTCCTGGTAATTGAAGACGTGTTTGCTTTTCCCGCTTTTTGCGGCCCACAAAACGGTTTCCGTCGAATGAGTAAAATAACGGCAGCTCAGGTTCGGGGGCGGATTCGGCTTTTCCCAGGCGATGTCGTTCAGAATCTTGAACCCGAGTTGTTGCAGGGCGTAGCCGATGCTGAAAATGACATGGTGCGTGCCGGTCACCCAAATCGTGCCGTTGGGTTTCAATACTTTCTGACAGCGTCGCAGCCATTCGGTGTTGAATTCGTGGTTCAGTTCCGGTCCGCGCGAGACGTCCCAGTCGCCCTTATCCACCTTCACCATTTTGCCGGCATGACAGGTGATGCCGCCGTTGGACAGGAAATAGGGCGGGTCGGCAAAGATGGCGTCGAAGCGGCCGTCGGGATATTTGGCGGCGATGGCGTCCAACAATTCCAGACTGTTTCCATGGTACAGACGGAGGAAGGGTGTGTCGGAGGAGAAAATCAAACGTGGGACGGACATCTTGTCTGTCTCATTATTTTTTATGTCAGAGACAGGCGGGACGCCCGTCCTACGGTCTTCGCCGGACGAATTTGGAGACAGGCGGGACGCCTGTCCTACGATGGAGCCATCTTCGCGGAGGGTGAAATGCGACGGGGCCAGGAAATGCGCATGAGGCAGGTCGTTGGAGCGCGGAGCATTGCTCCGCGTGTGGGCTGATTCATTTCGAGCGGAGCGATGCTCCGCGCTCCGGAGTTTCGGCAGTGGCTGCCGATAAAGTGGTTTTGGTTTGCGGGACGTTTTTTTCGACACGCCCAGATCAATTGATCACAAGTGCCGATCGGATCAAGCGGAAACGCAAGCGTTTCGGGTTTAGGGTTTCGCATCTGGCATCTGGGTTTTCCGAGAGGCTAGAGCCCGGACCCAAGACCCCGAGGATTCCTACGGATTGGATAGCCGGAAGAAGTGGTTGCCCGCCGCCGATGAATTGGTCGCGCTCTTAGTGGTGCCGTCGTTGCCGATGGTTCCGCCGAAGCTGGTCCAGCCGCCCGGGTCCAGACCGGCATTTTGTTGCAAATTCCAACCCGTCCAGATGGCCAGCCACGAGACGATGACATTGGTACCGGATCGTTTGAGTGCGAGTCTTGGCATGTAGGTGCCGGCATTGGTCAACACCGTAAGCACACCGGGGCTGTTCCAGCCTCCGCTGATTATATCCACCCGACCATCGCCATTGATGTCCGCTACAGTGAGGGATTCCGGCCCATTCCCGACATTGAAAGTGGCGTTGGAACCAAAGTTACCGCTGCCGTTGTTGGTCAAGACATACAGGGTCGTGCTGGAGCTGCCATTGGCGGTGACCAAATCCACCTGTCCATCACCGTTTACATCCGTGGCCACGACGGCATAAGGCTCAACCCCCAAGGGATAGTTGCCGGCGAGGCCAAAACCGCCCAGTCCATTGTTTGTCAAAACCATGACCCCGGTCCCGGTCAGTTGAGCCATACAAAGGACCAAATCGGGTTTGCCGTCATTATTAACATCCGCAGCCGTGACGCAGAGGATACCTTGCAAGGATATCAAGAAAGTTGGAACCGGTGCGACGGCAAAGCCTCCGGCGCCATTAT
>JBEKJN010000337.1:0-2731 GCA_050011235.1 Verrucomicrobiota bacterium
ATTGAGATGATGCGGCAGCACGGCGCCGAAAAATTTTTCATTGCCAACGCGCGACTGCCGCCAGTGATAATAAAGCACGCCGCATGCGCCGCGCGAAATCAACTGATACGTGAACAGCCGGATGACACCGGGGCGCACGAGTGAATTCACGTCCTGCCAGTTGACCTGGCCGGCTTTTTGTTCAATCACCCAAAAACCGCAATCGCCGTCGGGTGTGCGGACGTTTTGCTTTTTGAGCGAGCGCAGGATGTCAATGTCGCAGGCCAGTTCGGCGGCTTTGACTTTGATGGCGGCGTTGGTTTCGACGGACACGAAGTCCACCACGTCCGCCATGTCGAAATGATCGAATTTGCGCCGGAGCGCGCGGAGGTTGACGGTGACGGGATGGTCGGGGCAAAATTCGTGCAACACATCAGCCTGCATGCGGACGAAGGCGATGATGGCGTCGCTGCAAAAGCGGTTCCAATCGAGCAGGAGCGCCGGATTGTGCATGGCGGGCGCATACTGGGGCATCGGCACCTGATCGAAGGAGGAAACGACCTGTCCCCAATAGCGCAGACCCAGCCGGTCGTTGAGGCGCTCGACGGTTTCATATTTCAACTTGAGCCAGTTCTGCCATTCCAGCCGCGAATCCTCGTTGAACGACCACTCGGTTTGATGGCCACCGATGCCGCTGTCAATCTGCCAGGCGAGGAGTTGGGAATGATCACCCAGGGTGCGGGCCATGTTTTCGACCAGGCGTTTGGCGGCATTCCAAAAAGTATCGTTGTTGAAGCACACCGCGCGGCGCGTGCCTTCGTGTTTGACCAGTCCATGTCCGTCCAGCGGCAGGATATCGGGATATTTGCGCGCCAGCCAGATGGGCGGGGCGGAGGTAGGGGTGCCCAGCACAACCTTGATGTCGTGGTCCGCCATGATGTCCATCACGCGGCGCAGCCAGCGGAAATCGTATTTGCCTTCCTTCGGTTCGCAAAGGCCCCAGGAATATTCCCCGATGCGGACGACATTGAAGCCGGCCTTGACCATCAATTCGGCGTCACGCTTCCAAGCCCCCTCGGGATCGTCGGCGGTGCCGCCGTAAGGGAAGACCCACTGCTCAGGATAATAATCAACGCCAAAAAACATAACCCAACATGGTTTCGACTCGTGAGCTTCGAGCGGATTATAAAAGCGGACCGCTGCGCTGGCAATCCCAAAATCGCAGGGCGGCACGAGCCAAAAAAGACCGCCAATTCGAGGGTTTCCCGGGCGAAGTGGCTTTGGGCCGATTAATCAGCCGCCGCCTTTCCGCCTCGCGCTTCAAATTTTGCGCTTTATTCTCCAGCCCGAATTCTGAATTCTTAATTCCATGGCGTTCCTGAACGACAATTTTTTGAAGCTCAAAGCCGGCTACCTCTTTCCTGAAATCAGCCGGCGCGTAAAAGTTTTCTGCGAGGCGAATCCCGAATCCGCCCGGCGCCTCATCCGCTGCGGCATCGGTGACGTGACCGAGCCGCTGCCACCCGCCGCCAACGCCGCGATGCACAAGGCCGTGGACGAAATGGCCGTGCGCGAAACGTTCCGGGGCTACGGCCCGGAACAGGGCTACGAATGGCTGCGCGCCGCGATTGCGAAGAACGATTTTCGCGACCGCGGTTGCGACGTGGCCGACGACGAAATTTTTGTCAGCGACGGCGCCAAATGCGACACCGGCAACATCCTCGACATCCTCGGCGCGAAAAACAAAATCGCCGTCAGCGACCCGGTTTATCCCGTCTATGTGGACACAAACGTCATGGCCGGCCACACGGGTGAGGCGAATGAAGCCGGCACTTACTCGAAGCTCGTCTATCTGCCGTGCAAGCCGTCCAACGGTTTCATTCCCGAACCGCCGAAACGGCATGTGGACGTGATTTACCTTTGCTCGCCGAACAACCCGACCGGTGCGGCGGCGAATCGTCCGCAACTCGAGGCGTGGGTGAAATTCGCGCTTGAACACAAGGCCGTCATTTTATTCGACGCGGCTTACGAGGCTTACATCAGCGACGCGAACCTGCCGCATTCGATTTACGAAATTCCCGGCGCGCGCGAGTGCGCCATCGAATTCCGCAGTTGCTCGAAGAACGGCGGGTTCACCGGCGTGCGCTGTGCGTTCACCGTCGTGCCGAAAACGCTCAACGCGCAGACGAAGGCCGGCGAGTTCCAGCCGCTGCATCCGCTCTGGTTGCGGCGCACGACGACGAAGTTCAACGGCGTGAGCTACATCGTGCAGCGCGGCGCCGAGGCTCTTTATTCGCCGGAAGGCAGGGCGCAGGTGCGTGCGCTCATCGAGCATTATCTCGGCAACGCGAAAGTTTTGCGCGAAGGCACGAAACCGGCCGGGCTGAAAGTTTTCGGCGGCGTGAACGCGCCTTACATCTGGGTGAAAGCGCCGAAGGGCGTCACGAGCTGGCAGGCCTTCGACAAAATTCTCGGTGAGGCGAATGTGGTCATCACGCCCGGCAGCGGTTTCGGCGCGAGAGGTGAAGGCTATTTCCGCATCAGCGCGTTCAACAGCCGCGCCAACGCCGGGGAAGTCGCCCGCCGGTTGCAGGCGTTGAAGTGGTGAAATCAACTAATGACTATGCTAATGTAGTGTCTCACAAACGACTGGAGTTATTTTTGGTTTTTATTGCTCGCGGCAACGTGCAGCCGGGTTTGACTTGCTCAAGCGTCTGGCGGCAGCGTTTGAGTTTCTCCACGATGGATTCCA
>JBEKJN010000338.1:0-2692 GCA_050011235.1 Verrucomicrobiota bacterium
CCAAACACACCACGCTTTGGCTGCTGTTGATTTTGTTATTGGGGTTTGGTCTGCGCGCCACCGGGCTGATGTGGGGACAGTCTTTCAGTTACTATGCCCAGGGAGACGGCATTGAGGCGTATTTAACGGCGGTGGATTACGCCCGTGGTGAGCCGTCGGCGCAGTATATTGGCCAGCCAAATTTTAGTGGAAACGCCAAACTTCCCGGTCCGCTCTGGGCCATGTTTTGCGACGCGGGCTTGCGGGTGGGAGGTTCAATTGAAAGCGTGCTTTGGGCGGTCATTTTGCTGAATACGGCCTTCATTTATCTGGCCTTTCTGCTGGCGGCGCGCACCATCGGCTTTCCCACCGCGTTGTGGACGGCCTTGTTTGCTGCGACCTTTCCCTGGGTGGTTCACTATTCCGTTTGCGTTTATAATCCGGATGTCATGCCGTTTCTGGGAGCCCTCCTGTTTCTCTGCTTGTGGCGGGTTGCGCATCGGGATCGTTCCAAGGTGATTTTTTGGGTCTGGGTTTTGCTGTTGATGTCGCTCCAGTTTCACATGTCCGGGCTGATGCTGATTCCGGCGGTGATTGTGGTGCTATGGCTGTGTCCGACCCGTCTGAATTTTTTCTGGCTGGCCGGGGGAATTGTTGCGGGGCTGGCTCTTTATGCGCCCTATTTTTCCGGAGAAATGTCCCACGGTTGGGCGAACACCCGCGGCATGATTTCCGGGGGGCAGGGTGGATTTTCCGTGGAGGCACTCAAGGTTGTCAGCGCGCCGTTGAGTTTTTTGGTGAATTGGACGCTTCGCTGGGTGCGCAGCCCCGCCGAGTATGAAGAACTGGGTCGTGCGTGCTTTGGCAGTTTTGGTTTATTCCTGACCGTGAATTTTTTGTCGGCGGTTTTCGCGGCGTTTTTGATTGCCGGCGCCATCGTGGGAATCAAAAAATCCATGAACGGTTTTTGGCGGTCTCCGCGCGCGGTCTTTGCCCGGTCGCCGGGAATTACCTTCCTGACAATCATTTTTGTCGTGCCGTTGATTTCCAGTTTGGCGAGCGGAAAACCTTTTCACTCGCGTTATTGTCTGGTGCTGCTCGCACCCTTGCTTGCATTGTCCGCAACGGCGGCCACCCGATGGCTGACGGGACCGCGCCCAAACCGGATATTCCTCGCCCTCCTCGTCATCACCACCTGCGCCAACATCTGGTTTGTTCCGGCAATGTATCGGCTCCAGGAAAGACGCATCGAACACGGTCCGCTGTTCATCCCCAGTTTCCACAAACTCGAGATGGTCTATCAAAGCCTCAAGGCCCACGCCGGGAAAAACCGGTTGATCCAGGTGAACGATGCCGCTTATCTCCAGGCGTTGCCGCCAGGGGACAAATTCCTTCATGATGCGGACATGATCCGCTCTTTTGTCGTCGTTCGTGAAAAGGAAAATGCGCCGCTGCAATCCGTGGCAACCGGCGTGGCAATTTACAATTTATGTCGCGCTGACCAGGTTCGAGCGGACGATCCTGCTGTCGCCTACCGGGAACACGGCATCGCGCTGGTTGCGCAGCCAGCCACACCCTGAAGCACGTTAAGGCATCAAACTGCCGGAGGTTGAAAGCGGTTTAGTCGTTCAGCCAAAGGCGCGCAGTCCCGCAAACTTTCAAATTCCTGTCTGCGCCAGTCTTCGTTAAAGCCGGGATGAACAACCAGAATGCCGTTCGGATGGCGCAGACAATCGACAAAATTTGGCAGATATTCGGGGTAACGACGCCAGTTCTTGAAATCGTAGATGCCGGCAAAGCCATCGTTGGTCGGCACGCCTGCCGCGTGCAAGGCCCGCTTCATCCGCGTGCCGAAAGCGCCAATCAGACCGGCTTTTGTCCACGGCAGTTTCCGCCGGTGGAGTTCGTGAACCGGCATCCCGGTGTTGCGAAGATAAGGCCGGCGTTCGGGCCGAAGGCTCAACACAAAATCCAACAGTCCTCGCCGCACGCCAGGTAATTGGTGCACGTACAAATGGCCGTCAATGAAATCAGGTCGTCGCCCGCATTTTTC
The DNA here is from genome assembly GCA_050011235.1 of Verrucomicrobiota bacterium. Classification (GTDB taxonomy): domain Bacteria; phylum Verrucomicrobiota; class Verrucomicrobiia; order Limisphaerales; family UBA11358; genus UBA11358. The sequence continues at coordinate 2,033 of JBEKJN010000338.1, forward strand.
GGCGAACAGGCGGTATTGCGCCGTGATCTGTGCGAGGATATTCCCCGACCTCACCTGCGGCAGCATCGTGCGACGCAGGAGCGATTTGAAATTGGGCAGTTTGTTTTCCGGTGGTAGAAGTGACAACGGCAGCCCTTCATCCGTCAGGCATAGGTGCAGGCCAATATCCACCTTCGCCTGGTGCGCCAGCAACGGTTTCATCACTTCGCTGTCGCAGCGTTCAAACAGCACCAGACACGACACCGCGCTCAATTTGCCCAGGTGGCAAAGTTCGAGAATCGCCCGGTCAATGTCCTCGCGCAGCCCGTAATCGTCGGCACAAACGATCATTTTGAAAAACGCCGCGACAGGTTTTGCGCGGCGGATGCAAGGTTTCTCGGAATAATTGTTGCTTTTGTCAAGCGGACAATGTCACCTTGTGGCGTGGCCAATTCTTGTCTCTTCGTCATCAATGGCTTGGGCCTCGGCAATAGCACCCGTTGCCACGCAGTCATCGAACGTCTCGCCGCGACAGGTTGTCGTGTCCACGTGCTGACTTCGGGAAATGGCCTGGCTTATTTTGAAGGCAAAAGCTGCATCGAGTCGCTCCACTCAATGGCGTCCTTCTATTATTCCGGCACCAACGGCGGCATCAGCGGCTGGGCCACGTTGAAATCCGTC
>JBEKJN010000339.1:0-2685 GCA_050011235.1 Verrucomicrobiota bacterium
GTCCTACGATCAACAACAAAACTTTCGACGACTTTTCCGTTCTCGACGACCTCGACACGTTTGCCGGTCTGTTTGATGGTGGCCCGCGGATTGCAACCGACGAATGAATAACGCCCCAAATGCTCGCCGCCTTCGACAGATTCAAACAAAAACGATTCGCCCTGCCCGCGGATTTTCCGGTAGGCGGAAAGCGGCGTTTCAATATCCGCCAGAATGCGGCGGGTGACGGGAATCAGATTCCCCCGTGCGGCAAGCTTCAGAAATTCATCAGGCGTTGGCGAATACATGCGGCCAACAGCTTAAACAATCCGGTCGGGCGGACGCGAGCAAGTTTCAATCGCCAAAGCCCGGTTATTCATCTGCCGGTTCTGTTCCGCGCGCAAGCGCCGGGCTTCACGTTTCGCGGCGCGATGTATCCGCCAGACGGCCAGCAGCGTGTAGAACGCCACGGCAATGGCATAAACCACCATGCCCATGCCGACAGCGAACGGCACGAGTCGCATCCTGCTGAAATAAATCAGCATCACGCCAACGCCGGCGGTCAGCAGTGTATTGCCGGCGAGGCAAAACAGGTAAAGCGTCACGCGCGTTTCCCGCACGCGCTGAACATGCCACTCGCGGTAGGCATCTTCGCCCAGCGAATGCATGAGCCACGCGGACTGGAAATTGCGCGCGGCGACCAGCACGCTGGCCGTGGCCACGACAATCGCGGACAGCGGCCACAGCGCCAGCATAACAACCATCACCACGTTCAGCAGCAGTCCCCATCTCCAGCCGAGTTTTTTGGCGAGCGGATTTCCTTCGAGCACAAGATTCGGCGTGGCAATCCACGTGCTGAGAAAATCCATGCCGCGTGAAAAAAACAGCAGCGCGAACATCAAAAAATACTCGCGGCTGCCAAATGAGACCGGGTCGTCCATGTTAAAATAATGTTGAAGGATGAATTATGAATGATGAAATTTCAGAATTTGCTGGCGAAGCGCATTTTCATCCTTCTGCCTTCATGCTTCATCCTTTCTTTCCATAAATTTGTTCCGGCGTTTCGAGTTGTGCCTCCGTTAGCTTAAACGATTTTCCGTCTTTTTCCAGCGAACGGAAGAAACACGATTGGTAACCTTCGTGGCAGGCCGCGCCGGTTTGCCCGACCTGAATCAGCAGCACGTCGCCGTCGCAATCGAACGCGATGTCCTTGACCTGTTGCACGTGACCGCTGGTTTCGCCCTTCATCCAGAATTTCTGGCGCGACCGGCTCCAGAAATGCGTCCGGCCGGTCGCGAGGGTCTTCTCCAGCGACGCGCGGTTCATCCACGCCATCATTAGCACCCGGCCGGTTTTTTGCTCCTGGACAATCGCGGGAATCAAGCCGTTGGCGTCGAATTTCAGTTGGTCGTAAAAGCTCATGCGAAGGTCATTTTAGCATAAAACGGTCGGGGCAAAAGTCGAATTTGCGGAGCATTTCAAGGTCGCGACAAATTGGACGCCTTCGGAGGGGTGGGCGGAACATTCGTCAAAACACTGACGATCTTCGGAGAAAAAACCGGTGGATTGATGAGAACCGGCACTCCGGTTGTACGCATGAGCGGCGGGTTTGTTTGAACCATAATTGCATTGGTGGCAACGGTCGCGGCATTTGTCGGCGCGATAAAGTTATTTGTCGAAGAATTTGGAACATTCGTTGAAATGCCGGCGGCGGCTGGATTCGTCGCGGCGTTTTCGCGTTCGGCGAGGTTGCGTTCGCCCCGGTCTTTGAGGCCGGCATAAATCGAATTGGTCACAGCGGCGAGATGGGCGCGCGCCTCCTCGAAACGCCCGGCGGCGATTTTGACCCGCGCCAGATGGATATAAACGCCTTCGCGTTCGGCCTCGTTGTGGGCGGTCTGGAGCGCGTTCGTCCATGCGGTCAGCGCGTCGTTGGTGCGCAGCGGGCGGATGCCGTAATAGCTTTCCGCGTAATCGGTCGCGAGCGGAAAATTGTCCGGGTCGAGCCGGACGGCCTTTTGGTAAAGCGCAAGCGCCCTGTCAAAGACCTGCGGTTCGTTGATCTGGTAGAACGCCATCGCATCCTTGCGGTAGAGATAAACGACGAGAGCGAGATTTTGATAATAAATCGATTCGTTCGGGTCCAGTTCAATGGCTTTGCCAAAATACGCAAAAGCGTTGGTCATCGGGCCGTGCTCGCCGTAATAGAGGGCGAGGTTGTTCCAGGCCGCCGGATTTTTGGGGTCAAGCTGCGCGGCGATTTTGAATTCGCTCCCAGCCAACTCTTCCTCATTGATGTCGTTCAAGAAAGTCCCATAAGCCAGATGTCCGCGCGCGAAATTCGGGTACCGCTGTAGAAAATCCTTGTATTTGTTGCGGACCGCATCAAGCCGAGCGCGAATGCGCTGGTTCAATTCCTCCTTCGATTCTCCCGCGCCCTGCGCCGCGAAGGTGTCGTTGTCGCGAATCCATTTGTCCACCTCCGCCAGGGCCGCGTCGTCCTCGATCATCAACTGATGCAATTCCTTTTCCGCCGGGTCGTTTGGATTCGGAATGGAAAACGAAACCCCGGCGTTTTGCTGGATCAAATTGCTGACGGCCAGCGGCTGATTTGTCGCTACCAACGCGCCCACCAAACCAATGAGAAGCTCGTTCACGCGCCCAAAATACCACCTTCGCGTGACGAGTCGAGATACGAACCGCACG
>JBEKJN010000340.1:0-2662 GCA_050011235.1 Verrucomicrobiota bacterium
CGCGCTCGACCCGCAGTTGCACACGCATTTCACGGTGTTCAACGCAACGTTTGATGAAAGCGAACGCTCTTGGAAAGCCCTGCAAGCGGGCGGCATGTATGACGCCATCCGTTACGGCACGGCGGTTTATCGGAACGAACTGGCAAAACGGGTGCAACAAATCGGCTACCGGATTCAACTGTCCAAACATGGCTTCCAAATTGAGGGCGTCAGCGATGAAGTGTTGAAACGGTTTTCCAAACGCGCGCAACAACGTGACGCAGTGGTGAGGGAGTTGGAACAAAAGCTGGGACGGCAACTTTCCAACAATGCCATTTCCCATGTCGTGCATCAGAGCCGGGCGGAAAAAGTCAAAAGCATCTCGACAGCGGAAGTGCGTGAGCGCCAACTGGCACAGTTGTCATCGGAGGAACAACAATCACTGCAAAATCTCTGCTCGTCAGTCCAACCCGTTCGGCCAGTCCGTGTCTTTGAACCAGAAAAGCAAACCCTGAATCATGCCGTCGCCCATGTGTTCGAGCGCAAGTCGGTGGCGCCGGAGCATGAACTGTTGAACGTAGCCCTGTCGGAACGTCCGGGTGAAGTGGATTTGGCGGCGCTGAAAGCGGCGGTGAAGTCTTCGCCGGACGTGGTGAAAACGGAACGTGGATTTTCCACGCGGCAGATTTTGGCGACGGAACTGGATTTGATTCAGACGGTCAACGCGGGCTGCGATGCCGTCGCGCCGTTGCATCCAAGCTACCAGCCTGCCGACTGGCTCGGCGAAGATCAACAGCGAGCCATTTATCATGTGCTGCGCACCAGTGACCGGATCACCGGACTACGCGGTCTGGCGGGCAGCGGCAAAACCACCGCGTTGCGCGAACTGGTCGTCGCCTGCAAGGAAGCCCGCGTTGAACCGCTGTTCTGCGCGCCGACAGCTGCGGCAACGGACGTTCTCCGCAAGGAAGGATTTGAGGCGATGACGCTGCGAAGTTTGCTGCTGACGAAACCGGCGTTGTGTGCGCGTCAGTTGGTGGTGCTGGACGAAGCCGGGGCGGTCGGGATGGACGACATGAAACGGCTGTTTGACCTGGCGCGGGACACACGCATTGTGCTGTCGGGTGATACCGGCCAGCACGCTTCGGTCGCCCGTGGCGATGCGCTGCGGCTTTTGGAGAACCATTCGGATTTGCAATCGGGACAACTGACCCGCATCCGGCGGCAACGCAAGGCCGAATATCGCCGGGCCGTTGAACTGGCCGCGCAGAAGCGGACGGTGGAATCGTTTGCACAACTGGAACGCATGGGAGCGGTCGCCGAATTTTCAGGTGATAAATTGCACAGTGAAGCCGCGCAGTCGTACGTAAAAGCATTGGCACAAAATCGATCGGCGTTGCTGGTCGCGCCGACATGGAATGAAATTGAAGCGGTGACGGAAAAAGTCCGCGCCGCGTTGAAAACGTCCGGTCGGTTGGCGGGCGAGGAAAAGGAATTTCATGTTTTTGATTCGCTGTCGTGGACGGAAGCGCAGAAGCGGGATGGGCGGCAATACCGTCCCGGCCTGGCGATTAGGTTTCACCGGCCAAAAACCGGTTTTGCCAAAAATGAAACCATCGCGGTGGCCGCCGTCGAAAACGATTTGCTCAAAGTCCAGCGTGCCGATGGTTCGGAAAGCCTTTTCCCCTTGGGTCAAGGCACCGCCTTGTTTGATGTGGGAGAGAAACGGAAATTGCAAGTGGCCGTGGGTGACAAGTTGTTATTGCAATCAAACTGGCAAAAGAGATTCGTGAATGGTGAATTGGTCGAGGTCAAAGCCGTTCATGGCGATTCTGTTGTCCTGGCCGATGGCCGGGTGATTCCGGAGAATTACCGCACTTTCACGCATGGCTACGCTGTCACGTCACACGCCGCCCAGGGCAAGACAGTAGATGAAGTCCTGGTCGTGGCGTCCGCGCGTTCGCTCCCCGCCGTCCATCAGGAACAATTTTACGTCAGCATCTCGCGCGGGCACGAACGCTGTCAGATTTTCACAGACGATAGCGATTTACTTCGCTCGCAGGTCACGCATTCCAGCGCCCGTCTGGCGGCGGTTGAAGCCATGCCAGCCCGGCCACAACGCGACCTCATCCAAACTATTTTGCGGAGGGGCAATCGTTTCCTGAAACAGCTCCGCCAACGCAGTACGCAAGCACTCTCAACCGAAAGAAACATCCATGAAATCGAACCACATGATCACCAACGAGAATCCGCCCGCCACATCAGCCTCTAACCCGCGTGACAATCCCTGCTTTCGCAGTGATACCCAGACTGCCGCCTTGGATGCCGTTGCCGATGATGGCATCAGCTATTTGCTGCCTTATGCACAATTTCTGTATGCCGGGCGCGTTCCCAATCCAAGGTTGGAAAAAGAGCCGGATGCCCCGCCCGAAAAGATGTTGATCCGCTTTGCCCTGGCGGAGGTCGTCGTGCTGGGCAGCGGACTTACGGCCATCGAGCGTGCCCTGCAAAAGTATGAATTGAAATTTGTCAAGGCGGCGGACCGGCGTCATGCCGCCACGCTGAACACCTTTGTTGCTTCTGTTGCCGTCACCCTAACCAAGAAAAATCTATGAATCCCGATTCACCACTAAGAATCCAGGCGCTGGAAAAATTTGCCGTCTTCATGACCAAGGAGAAGGTG
>JBEKJN010000341.1:0-2661 GCA_050011235.1 Verrucomicrobiota bacterium
CCCAATATGCGCGGGCAGATTCATCGGTATTAAACCGCGCCATGATTTGATCAAGCGTCAAATCCTTTGGCGTTTCTGCGGGCGTCTTTAACAAGTTCGTTTTCATGCCTCAAATATCGCACAATGGGCAATCTTTGTCAAGTGCATAATCCCGAATCAAAAGCTTTGAAGCATCCATTCGTCCAGACTCTCGAAGCCATAAATATCCATCCGATGCACGATTTACGGTTTTAGCAATTCTTCCCAGATACGAAGAGCCGGCATCTGATGGTTTTTTACCGCCTAATGAATCCAGAGCCTTTACAAGAATTGGCTGAAGCTCTTTCAGGAACTTTAGAAACTCAATTTCAATTGGCGAATATATCGGCTCACCCGCGTTCATTTCTTCTTCCTCTGCACCTTCGCCGCCACTTTTAACCGCAACGCATTCAGCCGGATGAAGCCCGTGGCGTCGTCCTGGTTGTAGGCTTTCGTCGGGTCGGCTTCCATCGTCGCAATGTGCGGGTTGTAGAGGCTCACCGGGGATTTGCGGCCGGCGACCATGATGTTGCCTTTGTATAGTTTCACCCGCACGGTGCCGGTCACGTTCTTCTGGCTCTCGGTCACCAGCGCCTGCAACGCAAGCCGTTCCGGCGCGAACCAGTAGCCGTAATATACCAGCTCCGCGTACCGCGGAATCAGCGAGTCCCGCAAATGCATGACTTCCCGGTCCATCGTAAGGCTTTCCATCTGCCGGTGCGCAAAGTGCAGAATCGCGCCGCCGGGCGTTTCATACACGCCCCGCGATTTCATGCCCACATACCGGTTCTCCACCATGTCCACCCGGCCCACACCGTGTTTGCCACCGATTTTGTTGAGCGCCTTCATCACGCCGAGCGGGGAAAGCTTTTTGCCGTTCACCGCCACGCAATTGCCTTGCTTGAAGTCCAGTGTGACGAACTCCGGTTTGTTCGGCGCGTCTTCGGGGAACACGGACAGCGTGGTGAACGAGCCGCGAAACTTTTTGTCGCTCGCATCCAGCCACGGGTCTTCGAGGATGCCCGCCTCGTAGGAAATGTGCAGCAGATTCCGGTCGCTGGAGAACGGTTTCTTCGCGCTGGCCTGGACGGGGATTTTTCTCCGCTGGCAATACGCAATCATCTCCTGCCGTCCGGGAAATTCGTTCCGATACCGCGCGTCCCGCCACGGCGCGATGACCTGCAAATCCGGCGCGAGCGAAGCGGCGGTGAGTTCGAACCGCACCTGGTCGTTGCCCTTGCCGGTGGCGCCGTGGGCGACGGCGTCGGCCTTTTCCCGGCGGGCGACCTCAATCATGCCCTTGGCGATGAGCGGACGGGCGATGCTGGTGCCGAGGAAATACTGGCCTTCGTAAATCGCGCCCGCCTGCATCATCGGGTAGATGAAGTCGCGCGCGAATTCCTCCTGCAAATCGCCGATGTAAATTTTGGACGCGCCGGTTTTCTTGGCCTTCGCGTCGAGGCCGCGCAATTCCTCCTCCTGCCCGATGTTGGCGCAGAAGGCGATCATTTCGGCGTCGTAGGTTTCTTTGAGCCACGAAAGCAGCACCGAGGTGTCGAGGCCGCCGGAATAGGCTAAAACAATTTTCATTATGGGGAATTAAACCGCCAAAACGCCGCGCGCGCAAAGCGAAAATGGATTGAAATTCAAATCCAGGGGAGCGCAATCCGCCTCGGGTGCGGTAGCGGGTGCCTCGCCCGCTATTCCAAGATACAAGGACGAGCGCAATTTTGGGTTCGGCCGTACGCATCGCAGCGACCGGCGTGGGCGCCGGTTGAAACACGCGAGGGCGCGTATGCTCCCGGAAAGAACGGAATCATCCCGACCGCGCGTTAATCCTTCTTTTTGACGACGAGCATTTCGAGCGACGCGGTGTCCGGCTGCAGCATGAGCCCCAGCGCATTGATAATTTGGTCCGCTGTGGCGCGCGCTGTCGTGTCATTTCGTATATCCCGCTGCACCTTGAAGTTCCAATCCGCCGTGAAATCATAAAAATTGGTCAGGTCCGTTTTATCCACCACCGGTGCTTTGACGAATTGCTGCAAACCCTGCGCTACCGCTGCCAATGGCATGTGCGTGAAGTATAGTTTTGAATCTTTGGAAACAACGTCTTCCTTTTCATCGGCGCCGCTGACGGTCAGGCCGGGCAGATTGGCGTCCGCGATTTTCAGCGCCAGCACGTCCGTGTCGCGCGTTTCCTTTTGTGCGACGTACCCGAGCTTTTGGCGGATGACTGCCTGCAAACGTTGCCGTGGATCGCTGGTCACGGTCATGAGAAAATCGAAATTACCCTGTGGCGCATCCGGCGGCATCACCACGCGCGCCGGATTCTGGCGATAGGCCGCGGCTATGACGCTGCGTAATGGCACATTGCAGCCCATTATCCGAGGGCCATTGCCGCCATCATTCGGTGACGAAGCGTAGATGATTCCGTTGGGTTGCGATTTTGAGAAATGCGTCGGGCGGATAACCATCAGTCCGGCCGGAACGTGCTGTAACTTCCGGCTGTCCATCGCGAAATAGGCGTCCCTGACGGACGGGAAAAGTACCAGTTTAACCACAACCGCCGCCGCGATCAGCGCCAAAACCAGCGCACCGACGAGCCCCTTGGTTTTCATTTTTGTCACAGCCATAAGTTTCAAT
>JBEKJN010000342.1:0-2656 GCA_050011235.1 Verrucomicrobiota bacterium
TGTTGCAGGTTTTCCTTGTTGCCGCCGTAATCCCGATATTTCACCTTCCGGCTGCCCTTGTCCTTGGGGTCTTGGTTCACAAATTCGTCGGCTTCCTTTTCTTCTTTCGCACTGGTTGGCTCGTCTCCACCGCCTTCCCGCAATAGGCGTGTGCTTTCCAGAAAGGGAGTCTCGTTCGGGTCGTCCACAAACCCAACTTTCCGTTTCATATCCTCTGCCCACGCTTTGCATTCGCTGACGGACACGAGAATAAAGGGACGTTCTTTGGCCATGCGTTTCGCACCAAATAGCCGTGTTTCCTCATGGATGACATAGAAGAAAAAGGCCGTCAATTTGCCTTCCTTGATGCGTTTATGGACGCCAGCGCGTGACACCGGCACAAACATGATGACGCCGCCACTCGAAAGCCCTACGTCGCCTTTGTAATACTCGGCCAGAGTTTCAAACCATTCGCCGCATTCCTTGAACGTTCCTTCCCGCCGATAAGCGCGGGTGCCAGGTGTCGGCTCGCCGACAATGGGCAGCAGCTCTTTCGGCACCTCGATGAATGGAAACTGAATGAACGGCATACAACCCATAGTAACATTATGAATACAGTTGTCAACCACAAATCGAAAGATATTTTGCAAGTATCATGAACAGAAAACCCGCCAGCGGTTTGGCAAGGCGCAACGGCACAAAAAACACCGGGACTAGACAATGCGATTGCTTGGGGGTCGTGTCCGGGGCAAGCAATCGCGGTGCGCCGCGCGGCGCAAGAGCGCAGAAGCAAACAAACTTGGCCAGTGACGCCCAACAGCACGGCGAGCGAGCGAAGGTTCAGCCGGTCATCCGACGAAGCCAGCAACGCCACCCTAAAAGCCATTTTCCTTTTCGGGCGGGACGATAATGAAGGGGTTGTGCCAGCTTCTCGGCGGCGACGCGACCAGCGGCGATCTGCTGCAAGCTGTTAAGAATCCTTTGGCACAAGCCGTTCCAAAGGGCAATCCAAAGCCTTCCTGATCCGAACAACCGTTGTGAGGAGCACGTCCAGTTCCCCCGCTTCAATTCGTTGAACATTGCGAATGTTCAAATCGGCAATTTCCGCGAGCCGTTGCTGGCTTATGGCCTTGGCAAGACGTTCTCGGCGTATGTTGTCGCCTAGCTGTTTCGACCACGGTGAGCGGGCCTTCGGTTTTGACACGCACAATTTATCCGAAATTTCCCCGTTGACAGATACGGCGTTTGCGCCGTAATCTGGCCGCTGGCATTATGACCAACACTGGAAATTACCCACTTTGGGGACAGCTTCAAGACGCTGAACAAACGGAGTCCCAAGTGACGACGGGCAAGGCAAGGATTTTGATTGTCGAAGACGACACGCCGTTGGCGATGATGATGGTGCATGTGCTGTCGTGCGCCAGTTGTGACGTGCTGGTTGCTAACACCGGAAAAAAGGGATTGGAATTTGCGCAAGAAAACAGATTTGACCTCATTGCGTTGGACACTGATTTACCCGACATCAATGGTCTTGAAATTTGCAGCGAACTGAAACAGAGGCATCTGTCGCGCCATACGCCGGTGATTTTCGTCTCAGGACGGATTGGTGAGCAGGACGTGGAACGTGGCCTTGAAGTCGGTGCGGTGGATTACATCGAAAAACCGTTTGAAATGACCGATTTCGTTTTCCGTATCATTTCCCACGTTAAAACCAAAAATTGCTCGTCAAATATCCTTGACGAGAACACGAACACGAACGCCCAAAGCCTTTGCAATACGCCGTAAAGCAATCAATGAAACATGTTCCTCACCTCGTTCGACTCTGCCGATATAGTTCGGGTGGAGATCGGCCTTTTCGGACAGTCGTTCCTGGCTCAAGTGCAGCCGTTTCCGTTTTTTGCGGATGGCGTCACCAAGAACAATGCGATAATCAGACGGCGGCACAGTCTGGAAGGAAAGCACGGTTTGCCATAGTTCTCTACACCGCTAAACGGATGATTCAATTTTTGCATTTGCTTGACATCGGGTTTGGAATTATTAAACTTAAATCGGAATCGGTTCTGTAGTGAAATAAAACTTATGAATGCTTTAATCAAAGGGAATGGTTCTTCCCGCAAGTTGACCTGTATTTTAGCCTTTTTGGTGGCGGGCGTTGTGGCAGATGTCGGCAGCGGTTTTGCTCAGACGCTATCAATTCAGTCCGGTTCCGCCATTGGCGAAACGCAGCCAGATTCCATCGTCCAAATTGCAGCGGAGTCGCAAGGCTTAGCGCAGGTGGCACCGGCGGATTTGCCAATCATCGGCGGGACCTTCTGGTGGGTAATGCCAGGCGGGAACGCTGTTCCAACGCCATGTCCACCACAGGATTTGAGCGCACCCATATATCAAGTAGCCGACGGACAATTTCTGGTGGACGAAACTGGCGGACAAGTGGTGGCAAATCCGCGCCAGTTCGGACTGCAAGCGCAGACCACGAGCAGCACGGTTGCTTCCGCGCTGGCAACACAGGCGGACGCGGTGATAAATTTGATTACACAGATTCAGACAAGAGCGGCAAATCAGCAAGCGCGCGCGACTATGCAGGCATTGGGTATGGATGTTCCCTCGCCGGGCGGGGATGGCTCTGGCGATGGTGGTGATGGTTCTTCGCCCATGTTCAGCAGTTCGTATTCAATAG
>JBEKJN010000343.1:0-2650 GCA_050011235.1 Verrucomicrobiota bacterium
GCCGTTTATCGTAACGAGCAAAACCAGTGGCGGAAAAAAACCACCAAGAAAACCGCCAAGACCACCGCGCTCGCGCTGGCAATTGAATGGGAACGCGCCGCGCAACTTGGCCGTGACAACATTCTCACCGAGGCAATCAGCCGTCAAGTCATTGGTGGCATCCTAGAGCGCACGACCGGCGAGAAATTGCGCCAGTCCACCGTGCGCGAGTTTTGCGCCGAATGGATGCGCGGCAAGACCAACTCGCGGCAGGCAGGCACGGCCACGCGCTATGAATCATCCGTTGCCCGTTTCAATGAGCTTTTGGGCGTCAAAGCCGACCGGCCAATTTCCGCCGTGACGCCGCACGATTGCCAGAAGTTTTACGACCAGCTTGCCGAAAAAAAACTCGCCCCGGCCACGATGCGCGTAGAAATGAAAACCATTTCCAGCGTTTTCAACTTCGCGCGGCGTCTTGGACTCATTGCGACAAATCCGGCGGCGGCGGTGCAATTGCCCGAACGCATCAAACAGGTGAAACGGAAAGTGTTCACGCCCGCGCAAGTTCAAATGCTGATTGACGCGGCAGACGCCGAATGGAAAACCGCCATGCTGCTTGGCTATTATGCCGGACTCCGTTTGTCTGATTGCGTCACGCTCACATGGCAATCGGTGGATTTAGCTGGCGGCAAAATCGTAGTGGAAACGCACAAGACCGGCGACACCTTGGAAATCCCGTTGCACCCGACACTCGACAAGCATTTGAGCAAACTGGCGGGCGACACCAACGGCGCAATCTGTCCAGCCCTTGCCGCCGTGCCGGTAGGCGGGCGTAGCGGCCTGTCCAAGCAATTTCTCGCCATCATGCGGCGGGCGGGTATCGGCAACGACGCCGTGGACACTGGCGGGCAACGGCAACTGTCCCGCTTATCATTCCATGCGCTCCGCGCCTCGTTTAATTCCGGGTTGCACAACAAGGGTGTGGATCAGGAATTGCGCCGAAAGCTCACCGGCCACAAGAGCGACGCAATGAACGACCGCTACACGCGCACAGAATTTCAAACTTTGCGCGACGCCGTGAATAAGCTGCCCAAACTTGCAATCTCGTAACATCGGAGACGTTGTGAATCCTAATGACGAAAAACGCTCTATTCCATTTGTCTCACTTTCGGAAATGGGAACGTATCTTGACGAATTAGCCAAACAAGCTCTCGACGACCCCGTTACCGCCGAAACTTTGTGGACATTTGCGTGGATGGTTTGCGGAACGCTGTGGGAAGTTTGCGAGCGGAAGCCGGATTTGATTCGCAACTTTGCCCGCAAAAAAATGGTCTTCCCGGTCAACTGGCCACTCTTGAAGGGCGAACAGAAGCAGATTTTTGAAATGCTAAAAAATCTTGGCCTTGGAACCAACGCAATCTTCCATCTCCATCGCAGAAAGCAATTTGACCCGAATACGCCAGTGAACGAAATCGCGCTTTCCTACATGAATGACATTCACCAGCTTCAATACGAAACGAGGATGAAATTTAATTTGCAACGCTTCATGGCCGACTTTTATGGAAAAAAGCGCGTGCCGCCAATAGAAAATTACATTAGGCGCGAAATTGCTCGCGTTAAAGACCCGTGGTTGAAACAGGTGATGTCACTGGGAACTCTGTCCCGCGCCAATGCGGATGATTGGGCAAAAACAATCTGGCAAAAAATCATGGAGACTCATTATGGACACCCGGAGAAAGATCGGACACTTCGCATTATGGGCAACTACCGGAAAAATCACAATGCAGTCACGGGGCTGAAAAAAACTACCGGCAAAACAGCCGAAAGCAACATAAGGAACGGCATTAAAAAACGCATTTTCGATGCAGTGCGGAATCTGGCTGGAAGCACTTAAGATTTGAGAATTATTCCGGTGTAATAAGTGGGGAATACGCCTTCACAATTCTAGGCGAACATCGGCGCATGAAGACAAACTTCAATGCGCCAGACACCAGCGATAAAAAAGTTGTCCCGCCAAGCAACGCGGCGGCGAGCGCGTCGCAAATATCACCGGCCTTCACCCGCTTCCCTCGCCCCGGCCAGCGTGAACCGTTTAGCGGCTTGTGCCGTTCACAACTGTTTGCGCTGATTAAATCCGGGCGCGTCAAAAGCCACTCTCTTAAAATGCCCGGCTGCTCGCGCGGCGTGAGGCTCATTGATTGTGCCAGTCTTCGCGCCGCCATCGAAAGTTTTGGCGATGGCCAGCAACGCGGCGGGGAAACCTCGTAATCACAAAACAAAAATCCGCCGCGCTCCCTGACAGGAAAAACGCGGCGGAAAACGAACTTATGAAGACATCATACCCTTACCCTTCCGGGCAGTCAACTTTGACGGACGCAAAGGCGCGGTTGAACATTCACGGCCTTTGGCGGCATTTCGGATTTGATGGTGAACCCAAGGCAAGTTGCAATTCGCCCTTCCGTGATGACATCAAACCCAGCTTCAGTGTGAACGCGGACGGGACTTTGTGGAACGATTTTGCCACCGGGGAAGCCGGGGACGCGGTGGATTTTTTCCAGCGGGCTTCCGGCCTGTCAAAAAAAGAAGCCTGCCGGAAATTCATTGAACTTGCTGGCGGACGCATCACACCCGCGCCACGAGCGGCCCGGCCACAATCCCCGCCGGTGGAAGC
>JBEKJN010000344.1:0-2628 GCA_050011235.1 Verrucomicrobiota bacterium
CCGAGGCGTTTAGGCATGAACGAGTTCCTGCCCGACACTGGCTTCACTCACGAGCGAAAAGTCGCCGGCAGTCTCGCCCTCAAAATAAAGTTCGACCGCCTCCTTCAGATTGGCCACGGCTTCCTCCCGCGTGGATCCGAAGCTGGACACGTCCACGTTGAGGCACTGGGCGACAAAAAATTCGTCCTCCCGGTAGATGACGTAGTTCATCTGTTTCATAGAATGAATCTATCAGCCAAGGCGGAGAATTGCAACCATGCCTGACGTTTTCACCAAGGCGAAGCGGTCGGAGGTGATGTCGCGGATTCGTTCGCGCGGGAACAAGGACACGGAACTGGCGCTGGCAAAATTATTGCGTCGAAACAAAATCACCGGCTGGAGGAGGCATTTCGAAATTCGTGGTAGGGCCGTGCTGCCGCGCGGCCAAAAAAACCAGGCGGCGCAGCAACGCCGCCCTACCGATAATCAGCGGACGGCCCGGCGGTCCGTCCCTACCTTTCACGTAAAACCAGATTTTGTTTTCCTCAAATCCCGCACGGCAATCTTTGTGGACGGTTGTTTCTGGCATGGGTGCCCCAAACACGCGACCAAGCCGGCGAACAATCGCGCCTTCTGGCAGCGCAAACTTTCCGCCAACAAAACCCGTGACTGGCTGGTGTTGCGGAAGTTGCGGACGACAGGCTGGCGCGTGTTACGAATTTGGGAACATGAGCTTGCGAAGAAAAATCAGGAGCGGTTGGTAAAGCGGATTCTGCGGGTGTTGGATTGATTCGACACCTGCTTGAATCGTTTTGCCCTGACGACCCTCATCCGGCTGCGCCACCTTCTCCCGCTCCCGCGAGCGAAGGAATTTTATTCGAGGCGGAGAGGAAATCCGCGTCCATCCGCGTTCATCCGCGGTTCAAGAACGGCTCGTTTCGCTGGCGGTTAAATACACATTTTAAGCCTCGCTAACCCGCGGCCTGAAAGGCTGTGCTGCACCGGAAGCAAACGATGTTGTTTCTTTGACAAAATAGGTGGGGGTCGCCGCAGCGCCCGGACTTACCTTGATTCCAGGGCCGTCGGCGATGAGAAAGGCCGGTTGAATTTCGCCGTCGTAACGGCCATTTCAGTGTCGCAATGACTTTGAATTTTTCATCAATATGAGCACAAGACCGAAACTAACGCTGGACGCCAATGAAGGCGTCGCCCACGTCGCCTACCGCCTTAACGAGGCCATGGCCATCTACCCCATCACCCCGTCGTCCCCCATGGCCGAGTTCTGCGACCAATGGACGTCCGAAAACAAAAAAAATCTCTGGGGCACCATCCCGTCCATCATCACGTTGCAGAGCGAAGGCGGCGCCGTCGGCACCGTCCACGGCATGTTGCAGACCGGTTCCATGGCCACCACGTTCACGGCGTCGCAGGGGCTGCTGCTGATGATTCCCAACATGTTCAAAATCGCGGGCGAACTGTTGCCCACGGTTTTCCACGTCACCGCCCGCGCCATCGCCACCCACGCCCTTTCCATTTTCGGCGATCACAGCGACATCATGGCCGTGCGAGCGACCGGCTGGGCGATGCTCGGTTCGGCCAGCGTGCAGGAAGCCCCGGACTTCGCCTTGATTGCTCAGGCGGCCACGCTGCGCTCGCGGATTCCATTCGTGCATTTCTTCGACGGCTTTCGCACCTCGCACGAAGTGCAGAAAATCGAGATGCTGACGGAAGCCGATTTGCGCGCATTGATTGACGACAAGCTCATCGCCGAAAACCGCAAACGGGCGATGTCGCCGGATCATCCGGTGCTGCGCGGCACGGCCCAGAACCCGGACGCGTTCTTCCAGGCGCGCGAAGCCTGCAACCCGTTTTACGCCGCCTGCCCGGACATCGTACAACAGGTAATGGACGAATTCGCGAAACTGGTGGGCCGCGCCTACAAGCTGTTTGAATACGTCGGCGCGCCGGACGCGGAACACGTGATTGTGCTCATGGGCTCGGGCTGCGAAGCCGTTCACGAAACGGTCGAGGCTTTGAACAAACGCGGCGCGAAACTCGGCGTGGTCAAGGTGCGGCTGTATCGGCCGTTCGACGGCAAACGTTTTGTGGAAGCGCTGCCGCGGTCGGTCAAGGCCGTTGCGGTTTTGGATCGCACCAAGGAACCGGGCGCCGCCGGCGAACCGCTCTACCAGGATTGCGTGGCGGCGATTCTCGAAGGCATGACCAACGGCTGGGGAAATTTGAAATCGCTGCCCAAAATCGTCGGCGGCCGTTACGGCCTGTCTTCCAAGGAATTCACACCGGCGATGGTGAAGGCCGTGTTCGACAATCTCGCCGCCGGCAAACCCAGGAACCATTTCACCGTCGGCATCACCGACGACGTTTCCCACACCAGCCTGCTGGTGGACCACGAATTTTCCACCGAACCCGACAACGTGATTCGCGCGTTGTTTTACGGTCTGGGTGCGGACGGCACGGTGGGCGCGAACAAAAATTCCATCAAGATCATCGGCGAAGGCACCGAGAATTTCGCGCAGGGCTACTTTGTCTATGATTCCAAGAAATCCGGCAGCATGACCGTGTCGCACCTGCGGTTCGGGCCGGAGCCGATTCGTTCCACTTATCTCATCACCCGCGCCAATTTCGTGG
>JBEKJN010000345.1:0-2608 GCA_050011235.1 Verrucomicrobiota bacterium
CGGGCCGCCACAATCGAACCCGATGATGGCCATAATCGTGGTCTCGTCAACTGGCCCGATGCGCTCCTCAATTGGCTGAAACAACTGCTTGTAAAATCGCTGGTAGTCCATGTGCGTGCGATAGGCAGCCTAACGATCAATATAGGCGCGCGGCGAAGCCGCGTTGCCTCCAGCGCCTTGTTCGGCCTTGTGCGCTTGGTTCAAGTATCCCTGCTCGACTGGTGACAGCGGCTTGTTCTCGTGAGTGGCAAACCAAATCATGTTCTCCAGTCCGAAGCGGCACATGAACTCGCCAAACGATTCGGCGCAGATGCAGGAATCCTTAAGGACATCTCCATAATCAAGTGGCCGATCTTTGTCGGCCAAATACTCCATCGCGTCAAAGTTAACTCTCTCGATGAAATACGAACAAGCAAGGACCCGGACCGGCAGCGACGGCTGAAAGAGGAGATACCACAGAACGCAGCACTGCGAGTCGTTCATGAACCGCACTACATAGCTGCCCGGAAAGCCCGGCAGTGCAGTGACCACATCAGACACCTCCAAGAAGCAGGCTTTGCAGGATGGGATGCGTCCGTAAATGTCGGGATTCTGGATGAACGCCGAGAAGTCACTTGGGAGGCGAAAGCCCAGTCTGCCCAACTCGGTCTCGATGGCAGGCAAGCTGCCAAGCTTGTTGTCGTCACTGTTCAGGGTGCAACCATAGTCGCGATCTGGCACACTCGCCAACCACGCGAAGGATGGATCAAGAGGTGGCAGCGACGGCAGTCGTTCGTACGCTACGGACGAATAGGTGCCCTTTGTGCCCCACAAGCTACTTGTCCCGGCGGTAATCCAAGCGCGCTTGATTGCGCTGTCTGGAATGGTCATAGGAGCTGTTCTTTAGCCGAACGTCCAGGCACGCGGAACTGGACCGGCCATCCCACGTTGCCTGCAGCGATTTGATACTCCCAACCCCGCCTGGCGGGGAGCAATGACCCAAGAAACAAGACCGGGACGTTTCGTTGATTATCAACGACTTGCGCGCCTTGTTTCTCAGGAGGCTCATGTCTCATCTCAAAATTGTGCCGAATGATAAATAAAATGTGCCCGATTCTCTTCTGAAAATGGGCTTTCGCGAACCAAAGCACGAATGCCCGAATGGCTAATCTCTGCAATCTTTACTCCGTTCAGTTCGCACGTCCAAGAGTGCCCGACTCCGGCAACTGACGGAAGATAACCGGAAGAAACCTCTCTGGCGAAGACTTCTGGATCAATAAACGAATGAACCTCGACCGTCTTCTCGTGCGGTGCGTCGCAATCATCGCCAGCACAAACCGATTGGCGGGTCAGAACAACCGGAATCTTCGGTCGGGCTTTTAGAATCTGGAACTCGGCCTTCATGCGCGAATGAGCCTAACTATGATTATACGACAGCATATGCACGACCGCATGCACGATTGGTTTTTGTAACTATGGCTGTTACCATGTAATTATGGAACCAAGTTTACGAATTTCCATCAAGGATTATCACTGAAATAAAAACCTCAAAATCCAGCTTGTGCGCGTTCACTTTGCTGCCCGCCCTTCAGTTCCAGGTCAAGATAAAAGGCGTCCCGTGGGTCAAAAAACGGTAGACCAATTTCCCTCACGCGGTTGCTGAACGCTCTCTGCAAGTCCGCTTCCATTACCAGGCCAACATTTTAGTTGACAATTGTATCCAATGCAATACCATATTGATAATATGCCGTTTATTCAGTTTCCGTTCATCGAGGTGCCGAAAGATTTGCGCAAGATCGTTGGCGAGCCAACGCCCGGGACGCGCGCCTACCGGCGGGAGGGGACGCACGCGGAATGCGGCCAATGGATTGAAGACCTCGGTTTGCATTACAAGGGAGACGTGGGTATCTCGCCCGCCGGTGTCACCATGTTCGTGCCTGTCCAGCGGGCGGCCGTCCACAAACGCATCAAGGAAGGCAAGCTGACTGCGTTCTTTTTTTACATCACCCACATCGAAAGCACGTTTTTCGGCACCAAACGCAAAGTAAAACTGCGTCCCTACATTGTGCTGTCCGTGAGCGAATGCAAGGCGTGGGCGGCGGAAATGAAACGCCGGATGGGTTATGTGGATGAACCGGATGAGACGCCCTTGAGAGTAAGTAAACGGCTGATGCCAGCGGCGGCAGCGGATGAACCAAAAACCGTGAGGGAAGCCCTGGAAGCATTGGAATTTGCAGAAACAGACCCGAAGGACAAGGGCAATCGGAAGGTCAGGTATGAAGAAGCCTTGAGCACGGAGAACCGGCAACAGGATATGTTTTTGCTGCTGGCGGAAGCAATGGCCGCGATGGCGTCCGGCAAGAAGGCCGAGATCTACCGGAAGCGGCTGGAGAAGGGAATGGAGTGGGACAAAAAGGAGAAAACCTGGAAGTGGAAGGAGTGACATGAACACAGAGAACAAATTCGATGACCGGCTGATACGTCTGCCCGAGCTGGAACAGATTTTCGGCGTGTGCAAGCGCACGGTTCGGCGTAAAGCGGAAGTCGGCGAACTGCCGCCGTTACGGCGGATTGGCCGGGCGGTGGGGATGTTGGAAAGTCAGGTCAGAGTTTATTTTCAACGATTGAG
>JBEKJN010000346.1:0-2581 GCA_050011235.1 Verrucomicrobiota bacterium
GGAATTTCCGCACATTCTCGTTCCGCTGCCCGTGCTCGATTACAGTTCGCGCAGCGTGTTGACGATGGATTATGTCAGCGGAACAAAAATCACCGCGCTCAGTCCCATCGCGCAATTGGACATGAACGGCGATGTTTTGGCCGAGGAACTTTTCAAGGCTTATCTGAAACAGGTGTTGATTGACGGTTTTTTTCATGCCGATCCGCATCCGGGCAACATTTTTCTTACGGACGACGGGCGCGTGGCGCTGCTGGATCTGGGCATGACCGGGCGGGTGAATTCAAACATGCAGGAAAATTTATTGCGGTTGTTGCTGGCCATCAGCGAAGGCAACGGCGATGAAGCGGTGAAAATTGTTCTACGCATCAGCGAAACCGCGGATGACTTCGACGAGGCGGAGTTCACCAAAAAAGCGACGGAATTTGTTTCCGAACAGCGGGACCAGACTTTGAATCACCAGGACGTGGGCAAAGCCTTGATGGACGTGGCCAGAACGGCTGCCGAAACCGGACTTTATGTTCCAACCGAATTGACCCTGCTGGGGAAAACCCTGCTGCAACTGGAGGGGGTCGGGAAAATTTTATGTCCGAATTTCAATCCCAATGCTTCGGTGCGTCGGAATGTCGCCGAAATCACGACGACCCGGATGCGCCAAGCCGCCACACCGGGGCATTTACTTGGATCGTTTCTCGAAATGAAGGATTTTGTTGCCGGCCTGCCGGGGCGCGTAAACAAGATTTTGGACGTCGTCGGCAATTCTGAATTGGAAGTAAATGTCAAAACTCCCGACGCGCGTCATTTGCTCAACGGCTTCGAAAAAATCGCCAATCGGGTCACCACCGGCATTATTCTCGCGGCGCTGATCGTCGGGGCGGCGCTGATGATGCGAATCGAATCCTCATTCCAGATTTTTGGCTACCCTGGCATCGCCATGATTTGTTTTTTGATTGCCCTGGGCGGGAGTGGCTGGCTTGTCCTGGGCATTCTTTGGAAAGATTACAAGGACAAGCACAAGCGGAAGGAGTGAATATCCCAATATTCCGCCTGTTCCCACGGCGCATTGGGCAATGCCGCGAAAAATCGGGGTGAAGTTGACGAAGCCCACCAAGAAGCAAGCCGACTACATCGGCGTGCCGGTGGACGGGCCTTACAAGCCGGAGCACTACCGCTACTGAGCGAATTCAAATCTCAAAACAGGAAAGGCGAATGGGCGTTCGCCTTTTCTATTTTCACCGCAGAGACGCCAGAGAGAGGACAGATTTGGCGGAACGAAGGGATTGGGAACCGAACACGCCGTTGGACCAGGGCCTCGCCGTGACCTACAAGTGGATTCACGAGCAATACCACAACCGCAAAAAAGGCCGGCGCGTTGTGGAACAATTCGTCCGTGCGCGAATCAAAGGCCGTCGCCGACCAGTTTGAGTACGCCCGCGTCCTGCGTGATTAGGAATTACGCCGTTATTGGTTCAAGCGCGAATCTGCTCCAAAGCCTTGCGTTCGCACGCGGCGTATTTCTCGATGAACTTGTCATAAACGCGCGCCGCGGTTGGATCCGGACGGACTTCGCTGTTGGGAATCGGATTGCAGAAACCGGCGACGATATCTTCCCATTTGGGTTTTTCGCCCGCCCCAACCAGCCAGCCGTGCGCCGCCCGCAACGCCGCGCCGAGCGCCGCGCTCTTGGAAACCTCGATCCGCAACACGCGGCAGTTCATCACGTTGGCCAGCACCTGCAACAACGCGCGGTCGTTCGACGCGCCGCCGGTCGCGTAAATCTGTTCCGGCGACACCTTCATCCATTGCGAGTGCAGGCGCATGGACATCATCTGCGCCTCGAAAATCGCGCGGCAGTTCGCGGCCACATCTTTTTCGTCCAAATCGAAACGATGGATGCCCGGCTGGTTCACGCGCGGGACGATTTCCGCGTCGAACCACGGCAGGAGGATTCCGCCGTTGTTCCCGGGTGGCGTCGCGGCGACCCGTTCGCCAAACTCGTTCCAATCCTTGATGCCGTAATGTTCGCGGACTTTTTCGCGCGCGAGCGAGCCGTTCTTGAAACAAATCAGCGTCATGTAATCGCCGTTGGGCGAGCCGAACACGTGGCCTTCGCCGTGCTCGTCGGTCTGGCATTTTTTCATCGAGCCGAAAAACGTGTCGCTCGTGCCGAGGCTGATGGCGACCTGACCCGCCTTGATGAGGCCGAGGCCGATGACACTGCACGGATTGTCGCCGGACCAGACCTGGATTTGCGCCTTGGGATTCACGCCGAATTTTTTCACGAAATACGGACTGACCGCGCCGACCAGCGTCGAAGACGCAACAACCGGCGGCAGTTTCTTGCCCAAATCCGGCGCGGTGGCTTTGAGCGCGTCCGGGTGCCAGATTTTTTTGCGGATGTCCATCAGGTTCATGCCCGCGCCGTCACCGTGGTCAATCGGCGAGATTTTTCCCGCGAGCAGCGACGCCATGAACGAACTGACCAACGCGATGCTGGCGGTTTGCGCGTAGGCTTCCGGTTCGGTCTTGTAAAACTTGCGGATTTGCGGGCCGGTGAACCGCTCGAAAGCGTCCGAACCGGTCT
>JBEKJN010000347.1:0-2578 GCA_050011235.1 Verrucomicrobiota bacterium
GCCGCTTCGCCAAAGGTAAAACCATTGGCGAAGCGTCCAAGAAACGCCGCAACATTCGGTGTGCCTTCCAAATAAGGTTCATACACACAGCCCATCGTGCAGGTCGCGCCTTTGTCGAGCAACGGGCCGCACCAGTTTTGAGTCGTGCTGCGCAACGTCGCCGCGCTGTAGGAAAACAAATGATAGGCAAAGGCGCCGGGCATGAATTCAACCTTGGGCAAGGCAAACGGCCCGTTGACGTTCTCCGCATACCAGCCGGCGTAAATGGCAATCTGGCTCATGGGAAAATCGGCGGGGAACGTGCCGGGGTTTTTGTCCTCGGTCGTTTCCAGGCCGATTTCACGGCTGATTTTCGCCGCGGTCGAAATCCATTCGTCACCCAGCTTGAGGCCGGGATCGCTGATGTCGCGCTCGTCGAAGTAGGCGCGGCCCCACAAACCGTCGCGTTCCGCCTCCAGCGCCTTGTCCACGAGACCGCGCGCGATTTCCGGTGACGGCCCGTCGAGTCGCGCGACCAGCAAAATGCCGTTGGTGGGATTGAGCAGGGCCGTGTTGGTGGCGCCATAGACCCAGTTCGCCAACGGGCCGGACAGCATCATGTCGTTTTTGCTCAACGGCAGCCACGCCAGTTCGGAATCCACGGCGGCCTCATTGCGGCGGAGCTCCGGCTGCAGGTTGTCTGCGGCCAGCTCGTGCAAATTCGGGTCGGCCGCGATTTTCAACGGCACGCCATAGCACAGGACGGCGTAACGGATTTTGGACTTGGCGACACGGTATTCAACGTGCATCAAGCCGCTGTTCGCCGCGGTAACAATTCTCTTGGCGAATTTCCACAGACCGTCCGCCTCCAGTTTTTCCAGGAGCGGTTTTTGCAGTGAATCGCGAAATTCAGCGCGTGACATTTCCTCGTTGGCGGTCAGCGCGAAGCCATAGATTTGCTTTTCCGGGACCTGCCGCATCCTGGCGTAATATTCCGCGACGGCCTTGGACTCCGGCACGCTCGTGTTGTAAATCACAACCACTTCATCACCGCCCGCGCGAACCAGCAACGGCGCCAGCGCGAAACCAAATACCGCAAATCGAATCAACAAAAATTTCATGCGTCGGTCATTTGACCTTTAAAGGGCCGGAACGTTGGAAAATTCCTCTTAATTGCCCGTTACCTTGAGGCCATCATACGCGAGCGCGACCCCGGATGGCAATTCCGCTTGCGCCTGGTCGTGATCGTAATCGTGCGTGAGATGCGTGAAGAACGTTCGCGGCGCGCCGATGCGCCGGGCGGCGGTAAGCGCTTCATCGAGGCACATGTGCGTCGGATGCGGCTTGGGACGGAGCGCGTCGAGCACGGCGATTTCGACGCCCCGGATCTTTTCGAGCGCCTCAGCGGGAATGGCATTGCAGTCGCTCAAATAGGCGAGCCGCCGTTTGCCGTTTTGCACGAAGAGATAACCATTGGTCGTCATCGAACCGTGCGGCAGGGGCAGGGGAACGATTTCCAAATCGCCGAGCGTGAACGGCCCGTCAATCATGTGCGGTTCCGGTCGAAAATAACCCTTGTGGATTGGGCGCCCGTCGAAGGCGTAAAGGAAAACGCGCTTGAGCGCCGCCAACGTTTCCTCGTTTGCGTAAATGGGCAATGCGCCTTCGCGGAGGTCGCAGAAACGGCGGCAATCATCCAAGCCCATGATGTGGTCGGCGTGCGCGTGCGTGAAAATCACCGCGTCAAGCCAGCGGATGTTTTCGCGGAGCATCTGAATGCGAAATTCCGGCGTCGTATCCACCACCAGCTTGGTTTTTTCCGTTTCGACGTAAATGGAAGGCCGCGTGCGGTGGTTTTTGGAATTGGCCAGAAACTCCAGCGGATATTCCTTGCCGATCACCGGCACGCCCTGCGACGTGCCGCTGCCGAGAAAAATGAATGAAAACGCCATGCGCAAATTTTCTTTTCTCGAAAAATATCACAACCGCCGGATTCGGCGAATGAAAACGCAATCGGAAAGAAAATTAAACGCAGAGACGCTAACCGAAAAAAACAGAAGCTTTAAAAAAATGAAACCCTTTGCTTAACGCTTGACATCCGAACCCTCATAGGAGGCGGCATGGTCATAGTCTCCAATCTAGCGGCGTCTGGCTCGTGAAACCAGCCATAAACACAAAGCGGCCAGTCCAACGAAAACTATGCCGACGATGACTTCATGGCGAGCAAAAGCTACTCCGGCATATATCAGGAAGCAAATACCAGCAATACCCATCGCCAATACGACGAACAATCTTATTGCGATGCCATCCTGCTTTGGGCCAAACCCAGAAAGCAAGACATCAGCGATTGCTTCAAGTGGATGATTCATTTGGTGTAGGTCACTCTGCCGCCTAACGTAGAAAGAGCCACCGCCGACTCGTGACGTGAACCGCGACAGCGGAACTGAAAGCGCCAACGGCGGTTAGGGGCTCCGGCGACTTGTTAGAAAACATGAGGGCAGACACGGGGCGCACACGCGTTCCACATTGTCTGCCCATATGCATAACAACAAAAGTTCTACTCCGGCGGTTGCCCCAGTGCAACCGGTAAATCATCCGA
>JBEKJN010000348.1:0-3696 GCA_050011235.1 Verrucomicrobiota bacterium
CGCAACTCCGGCAGGGAGAAACTTTGTGTGAATCCAGCCGGCAGGAGCAGCCGCGGCCGGATGAAACCATACAGCGACGGGCTGGCCACGGCGGATGTCTCGATGAGTGTTAACGGCGTGCATACCCCCATCTCCTGTTTGCAGTCCTCCAGCAAATCCAGCACGGTCGTGTTGGTCACCGGGCGTTGCCGCCGGATTCTCCCTCCCAGCCGGCGGTTGGTGACAAACAGCCAGGCCGGCAGTACCACCACACCCGCCAGCCAGAGTCCGGCCAGCCCGGTTCGCCACGGAAATTGCAGCGCGGAAGTGGTGGGCGCAACGGCAAGACTGGCGTCCGACTGCTCCTCCGCATCCGCTGCCGGCGATATCAAGGTCTGCGATGAAGCGGATGGCGTTGGTGACAACACATGAAACCAGTTGAAAAGGCTGACCCGGCTCTCCGGCGCCCACGGCAAGGCCAGCCGGATCACGACCAGGAGCCAGAGCGCATGGCGCCATCGCGGCGCGAGCTGCCGGCGGAGCAGCCATTGCGCCAGCAGCACCAGCACGATCAACACCGAAGCCTGCCACGAAGCGCGCCAAAGCCAGACGAGAAACGAACCGGTGGAATCCAAAAGAGGTTGCATGATCACGACTCCTTTTCTTCGAGCAGCTTTTTCAGCTCGCGGATTTCTTCGGTTGACAGTTTTTTGCGTTCGACGAAATGCGCCAGCATGGGCTGGAGCGCGCCACCAAAGACCCGCTCCAGAAACGTTTCGCTCGCGGCATTGACACACTCCCTTTCGGTCACCAGCGGACGATAGAAATAGGCGCGGCCCTCCTTCCGAAAGCCCAGCGCCTTCTTCCCGACCAGCCGGTTGAGAAAAGTCTTGATGGTCTTGGGATGCCAGGAGGGATCGGTGTTGACGAGTGCCGTGATAACCTCGCCCGCGGAACACGGCGTCCTGCCCCACACCACTTTCATGACCTCCCACTCGGTTTCGGAAATTTTTGGAACTCTTTTCATCATGCGTTCTTTCGATTACAGTTGTAAACGTGTACAGATTACATCGGTAATCCTACGGGTCAAGACTTTTTTTACAGGAAAAAGGAAGAGCATTCAGAGCGTGCGCGAGCTGGTTGGCAGCATGCAAACGACGAAGTAAGCCGGCTCAGTTAAGTGTATGCCAGAACGTGTTTTTAAAAACAGCGCCGTAGGCGCGACATCTTTGTAGTCCCTTGTGATGTTAATGAAACACAAGAACTACAAATATTTCGCGCCTACGGCGCTGGACACGGCAAACCCATTCGGCATCGGGATGGTGGGTTATCGCGCCTTTGAGCCAATGTCGTGGGTGGACGCCTTCGTCAATGCGGCGATGATTTTGTCCGGAATGGGGCCGGTGTCGTCGCTGCAAACCGATGCGGGGAAAATATTTGCCGGTTGCTACGCGTTGTTCAGCGGCCTGGCGTTCCTGACCAGCATCGGAATCGTTTTCGCCCCCGCCTTCCATCGCTTCCTCCACAAGTTCCATGTGGAAGAAGCGAAGCGCGACGCAAAATTACCGGATAAGCCCTGATTCTGTTTTGCGCTTCGCGTGCGACGCGCTATGCTTCCGCCGTGCTTTGGGCATTCACCAAATATCACGCGCTCGGCAATGACTACCTCGTCATTGACCCGAAGAACCTGCCGTCGCCATTGACGGCCGCGCAGGTCAGGGTGATTTGCCATCGCAATTACGGCATTGGCTCGGACGGCATTTTGCTCGGTCCCCTGCCCTCCAAAAAAGCAATGTTCGCGCTCCGCATTTTCAATCCCGACGGCAGCGAGGCCGAAAAAAGCGGCAACGGCCTGCGGATTTTTTCGCGCTATTTGTGGGACCGGAAACTGGTCGGCAAGGATGAGTTCGCCCTCGAAACGCCCGGCGGCCTCGTG
The DNA here is from genome assembly GCA_050011235.1 of Verrucomicrobiota bacterium. GTDB lineage: Bacteria > Verrucomicrobiota > Verrucomicrobiia > Limisphaerales > UBA11358 > UBA11358. The sequence goes on from JBEKJN010000348.1 coordinate 1,916, forward strand.
CAGGCAATGGTCATGGATCGCGGTAAAACCGTGCGCGTCGAAATGGGCCGCGTCAGCTTCTGGAGCGACGAAATCCCCGTGGCCGGCCCGCGCCGCGAAGTCATCAACGAACCGATTCACCTGCGCGGACAGCAGTTCAACTTTTGCGCCGCGACGATTGGCAATCCGCATTGCGTGCTGCCATTGCCGAAAATCAGCGCCGACCTGGCCCGGCAGATGGGCCCGTTGCTGGAAACGCACCTGCGCTTTCCGAACCGCATCAACGTGCAATTGATGAAGGTGCTCGACCGGAAAAATATCCAGATCGAAATCTGGGAACGCGGCGCGGGTTACACGCTGGCCAGCGGCAGCAGTAGCAGCGCCGCGGCGGCCGTGGCGCACCGGCTCGGCCTGTGCGACCGCGAGATTTCCGTCCACATGCCCGGCGGCGTCATCGCCATCGAAATCGACGACGGTTTTGCGGTTCGCATGACCGGCTCGGTCACGAAAGTGTCCGACGGCGTCATCGCCAAGGAAATGTTCGGCGCTTTCCCCGGTTAGGACGACAGTCAGCAATCTCCGGCAAAGCCGGAAGAAGGGGTTCGTAAAAAATTCATGCGCCGCCTCTCCCCGGCCGTCTTGAAGCTGGCGGGCGCGAATTGATTATTTATTTGGGCGGATTTTGTAATTGTTACCCCAGAAGCAAAAGTTAAACTGTGGCATCATTATGAAAAAACTCGCGATTATTCTGGGCGTTCTGGCGGTACTGGGTGTTTTGGTTTTGGTGCTGATTGCGGCTGCCGGCATCAACTACAATCATCTCGTCAAACTGTCGCAGGCGGTGAACAGCCAATGGGCGCAGGTCCAGAATGTCTATCAACGCCGGGCCGACCTCATCCCCAATCTCGTCGCGACCGTTTCCGGCGCGGCCAACTTCGAGAAATCCACGCTGACGGAAATCACCGCTGCACGGGCGTCAGTGGGTCAGGTGAAAATTGATCCCAACACGGCGCCAAGCGATCCGGCCAAGCTGGCCGCCTTCGACCAGGCCCAAGGCCAGCTTTCGTCGGCCTTGTCCCGGTTGCTGGTCGTGGTCGAGCGGTATCCGGATTTGAAGGCGACGGAAAACTTCCGCGACTTGCAGGCACAATTGGAAGGCACGGAGAACCGCATCAGCGTCGAGCGCCGGGACTTCAACACGGCGGTGCAGAACTACAACACGGCCATCAAATCGTTTCCGGCGTTTCTCTACGCCGGCGCCTGTCACTTCTACGAGAAACCGTATTTCGCCGCCACCGCTGGAGCGGAGACACCGCCCAAAGTTCAGTTTGATTTCAACAAAACGGCCCCGGCGGCAACCAACCCTTGAGTTGTGCGACGCTGCTGCGCCATTCTGGTTTTAGCCTTCGGCTTCCGCCTGTTGGCCGATGAAGTCATACCGCCGCCGCCAGCGGCTTATTTCAACGACTACGCCCAGGTCGTTTCTTCCGGGACGGCGGCGCAGTTGAACCAGACGCTCGAAGATTTCGAGCGCCAAAGCTCCGAGCAAATCGTGGTGGCCGTTTTCCCGAAGATGCAGTCGGACTCATCGGTGGAGGATTACACGGTGCGCGTGGCGCGGTCGTGGCAGGTCGGGCAAAAGGACAAAAACAACGGGGCGGTGCTTTTCGTTTTCGTTCAAGACCACAAAATGTTTTTGCAGGTGGGCTATGGACTGGAAGGCGTCCTGCCCGATGCACTCTGCAAGCGCATCATTGACGAGCAAATCACCCCACGGTTCAAGGCTGGTGATTACGACGGCG
>JBEKJN010000349.1:0-2571 GCA_050011235.1 Verrucomicrobiota bacterium
CGCCGCACTTGTTTGTTTCCTTGAAAAAGGCGACGGTCACAGACCGCCGCTACAATTGAAACGAACTGCCGTGCTGAGCATCGTCTCCGCACGGCGGTTGTGTTTTTCAACCATCTCAAAGATAGGGACGGCTCGCCGAGCCGTCCGTTTGAAACATAAGGAACAAATCCGAACGCGCCCCTCGCCCCGTCCCTCTCCCCGCCCAGCGGGGAAAGGGTGTCCGTCAGGACGGGAGAGGGGTTCCACAAAATCGTTGACGGCGCTTGCATCGCAGCGCGCTTTCGTCATAAAGAAGGGCGAGCAATGAACTGGCTCGACCAAATCTCCCGGTTCTGGCCGCATCTGGCTGCGGGTTTCGATTTTCTGGCTGCCTTGCTTGCCTCGGCTCATGCCCTGCTCCACAAACGCGACACACGCGCCGCGACGCTCTGGATCGGTTTCATCTGGTTGCTGCCGGTTTTCGGACCGTTGCTTTATCTCGTTCTTGGCGTCAACCGCATCCGCCGCCGCGCCGCTTCGCTCGGTGTCCACAAAACTTTCAGCCGCCCCGTTCCCAAGGACCTCGGCGAACCGCAGCCCGAAGGCGCGGAACATCTGAAAATGCTCGCGCGCGCCGTCAGCCGCGTCGTTGCGCGCCCGTTGACCGCCGGCAATAAAATCCAGCCGCTCGTCAATGGCGACGAAGCGTTTCCCGCCATGCTCGCCGCCATCGAGTCCGCGCAAAAATCCGTTTCGCTCTCGACCTACATTTTCGACAACGACACCAGCGGAAACCAATTCGTTGAAGCGCTTGGCCGCGCCGTCCGCCGCGGCGTCGAAGCGCGCGTGCTGATTGACTCCGCCGGGGCGCGCTACTCGTGGCCGCCAATCACGCACAAACTGCGGCACGTCGGCGTGAACACCGTGCGTTTTCTGCCGTCGCTCGCGCCGTGGCGCGTGGCCACCGTCAACCTCCGCAACCACCGCAAGGCGCTCGTCGTGGACGGGAAAATCGCCTTCACCGGCGGCATTAACATCCGCCACGGAAATGTGCTGGCCGACAAGCCGAAAGGCCCCGTCCAGGACCTGCACTTTCGCGTCGGCGGCCCGGTGGTCGCCCAATTGCAGGAGGCTTTCGCGAACGACTGGGCATTTTGCACCAAGGAAGTCCTCGACGGCGACATTTGGTTTCCCCAGCCGAGCAGTTGCGGCAACATCATTGCGCGCGTCATCACGGACGGTCCCGACGGGGATTTTGAAAAGCTGCGCTGGACGTTGCTCGCCGCATTGGCCGAGGCGCAAACGTCCGTGCAAATTCTCACACCGTATTTTCTGCCGGACACCACGCTGGTTTCCGCGCTGAATCTCGCCGCGCTGCGCGGGGTGCGCGTGGACATCATTTTGCCGGCCAAAAACAATCTGCCTTACGTTTATTGGGCGTCGCGCGCCATGTGGTGGCAGGTGCTCGAACGCGGCTGCCGTCTCTGGCTCACGCCGCCGCCGTTCGACCACTCGAAGCTGATGATCGTGGACGGGCACTGGGTTTTGCTCGGCTCGGCCAACTGGGACGCGCGCAGTCTGCGGCTGAACTTTGAGTTGAACGTGGAATGTTACGGACGCGATCTCGCGCATGACCTGGCGGCGGTCATCGAGAAAAAACTTCGCGGCGCGCGCGAAGTGACGCTGGCCGAAGCGGACGGGCGGTCGCTGCCGGCAAAATTGCGCGACGCCACGGCACGATTATTTTCACCGTATCTTTGACCCGCCCCGCGGAAATCAAACGGAAGCCATGTAATTCTCCGCGCCCCGTATCATTGCCTCGCCCAGCGAGGTCAGCTTCCCATGCTCGCGAACCACTTTGATTCCCTGATCAAACAGCCGCCGGTTGTCCGCGAGCTCCTTGGGGGCCTTTTCATGCAATGAAGCGGAGAGCACGCCGCTTTCGAGCAGTCGCCAGACCACCCGATGCATTCGCGCGGTGACGAATGTGGCGTGGTAGATGCCGTCCATCGGACGCGCATCCATCCGCAAGGGCGAGGAATAAAGTTCCTCGTCGGAATTTTCCACCAGCGGACCATCGGCGGAAAGTCCGAACAGCAAATTGTGGGTGCCTTCGTGCACCAACATCTGCGCCATTGCCAGTTCGCCGTCCCGGCGATTGGCATTGATAATGATCCCGCCCCATAGCATGAACGAGGAGGCGCCGTCAAAGGTGAGCGCCTTGGGATCCTCGGCGCCGGCGGCCATGACAATCTCCCGGAGCAATGCGCGGATTTCGGCAGCCTGTTCGGGATCACCCGCATCCATCAGCTCAAAGGCCGCGTTGATGAGGCCACGACATTTTTCGGCCGCATCGCGGGAGGGTGCAAACACTTCAAATTCGATCGTGGGGTCGGTGTCAATAAAGCGCACGAAACGCCGGGCCAGCGCGTCCTGCCCGGGGTCGGCAAGCTCGGCCACGACGGGGCCGCCGGGATGCACCGGGAGCTTGATCAAATCGCCAAGCAGCCGGGAGGCCTCTTCGACATCGTCCTCTTCAATGGCTAGAACGGCATCACAATAATAACTGAACGCCAACGGCGAAACCGGACG
>JBEKJN010000350.1:0-2569 GCA_050011235.1 Verrucomicrobiota bacterium
CAGTTCCATTTTTTCGGCGAGTTATCTCAAACGCTACTCGGGACATTACAACCTGAAAACTTTCCACGCGTGGTATCTGCTGCTGTTTGCCTCGATTGTGCTGATTTTGATCGCGAACGACGTGTTGCTGTTTCTGCTGGCTTGGGAGGCGATGTCCATTTTGAGCTACCTGCTCGTCAACTTTGAAAATCAGCGCGACGAAACCAGCCGGGCGGGTTATCTCATGCTGGCGATGGGCGAGGCGGGATTCGTGGCGGTCGCCCTGGTGTTTCTGTTCCTGGCAGTCAAAGCGGGAACACTGGAATTTCCGGCGCTCAAAGCAGCGGGCGCGGGTCTGGGTCTGACCGCGCGCTGGCCTGTATTTCTGCTCACGTTTTTTGGATTCGGCGTCAAGGCGGGTCTTGTGCCTGTCAATACCTGGCTGCCGCGCGCACATCCGGCCGCGCCGGCGAACGTGTCCGCGATTCTTTCTGGTGTGATCTTGAATCTGGGACTTTACGGCATCATTCGCGTGAACCTCGACCTCGTGCCCGTCAATATGATTGGCGCTGGTGTGGTCGTGCTTGTCGTTGGGACGATTTCGGCGCTGGTGGGAATCCTTTACGCGACCACCGAGAACGACTTGAAGGCCATGCTCGCCCACAGTTCCATCGAAAACATCGGGATCGTGACCGCCGGCCTGGGCGCGGGTCTGATTTTCACGGCCTATGGACAGCCGGTGCTGGCAGGCATTGCATTCATTGCGGCGTTTTATCACATGATCAACCATTCAGTGTATAAGGCGCTCCTGTTCCTCGGCGCGGGAACGGTGGACGACCGCGCCGGCACGCGTGATTTGAACAAGCTGGGCGGACTGATTCGCACGATGCCGTGGACGGCGGGCGCGTTTTTGGTCGGCGCGCTGGCGATTTCCGCGCTGCCGCCGTTCAACGGGTTCGTCAGCGAATGGCTGACGCTGCAAACGATGCTGCGCTCGGCGGAATTGCCCTCGACGCTGGTGAAAATTGTGTTCGCGCTCTGCGGTGCGGGACTCGCGTTGACGGCGGCATTGGCGGTGACGTGCTTCGTGAAAGCCTTTGCGATGGGATTCCTCGGCATGTCACGCTCCGAGCAAGCCGCGCAGGCCGTCGAGGCGAAAACTTCATCCATCGCGCCGATGGTGTTGCTGGCAGCGCTTTGTTTGCTGCTCGGCGTGTTGCCAACTTATGTGATTCCAGCATTGAACCGCGAATTGCAACCGTGGACTGATGCGAGCGCCGATGCGCTGGTGCCGCCGTTCTTTGCTTCCAGTCCCGCGCATAATACTTTGCCTCCGGCATTCGTGAATGACTTCCACGATTTGGGAGCGCAAGTCGGACAAAGTGTTTTGCCCGGACGCGGCCTCGTCGTGCTCCATCGCGGCGGGACGGAAAATCCGGTCGTCTTCGCCATGTCCACCTCCTACATGCTCGTCGTGCTCATCACTTTGTTGGCACTCACTTACATCATCATCCGATTGTGGCTGACGCGCAGCCGGAAATTGGCGCGGCGCGAGCGTTGGGACGGGGGCGTGCGGCGATTGCTGCCGGAGATGACTTACACGGCAACGGGTTTTTCCAATCCGGTGCGGGTGATTTTTGATGCGATTTTTCGACCGACAACAATCTCGGACACTCGCGAGACGGTGGCAGAACATTTCCGCACCGCGATCCGCCGTCAATCCGAAACCGTGCATATCGTGGATCGGCTCGTGCTCCGGCCCGCGCGTGAATTGATGCTGGTTATCGCCCGTTTCCTGGCACAGATGCACCACGGGCGAATCAATGCTTACACCGCCTACGTGCTGCTGGCTATACTGCTGGCTCTGGCGGTGGGACTGCTTTAATGGAATAAATGGAACAACAAAAATTATGAGTAAAATCGAAAAAATAAACGCACAGGAAATCCTCGACTCGCGCGGCAACCCGACCGTCATGGTCACGGTCGCGCTCAACAACAACATCACCGCCCCGGCCTGCGTACCGTCCGGCGCGTCCACCGGCATCCGCGAAGCCGTCGAACTCCGCGATGGTGACGCCAAACGCTATGGCGGAAAGGGCGTTCTCAAGGCCGTGGCGAACGTCAACAGAATCATCGCACCAAAGCTGAAAGGCAAATCACCACACGCGCAGAAGGAAATTGACGAACTCATGTGCAAACTCGATGGCACGGAAAACAAATCGAAGCTCGGCGCGAACGCGATTCTTGGCGTCTCGATGGCCGTCTGCCGCGCTGCCGCGCTGGATTCAGGAATTCCGCTTTACGCTTACATTCGGAACCTTCATGGCGGAAAGGCCAGCGCCCCGTTCGTCCTGCCCGCGCCGCAGATGAACGTGCTCAACGGCGGCGCGCACGCGACCAATAACGTGGACTTCCAGGAGTTCATGCTGTTCCCCATCGGCGCACCGACATTTACCGAAGCGTTGCGTTACGGCGCGGAGACATTTCACACCTTGAAGAAGCTCTTGAAGAAACGCGGCCTGGTGACTTCAGTCGGCGACGAAGGCGGCTTCGCGCCCAACCTCAAGACGAATGACGAAGCCGTGGATGT
>JBEKJN010000351.1:0-2566 GCA_050011235.1 Verrucomicrobiota bacterium
GACCCGGTATGAAACCAGCAAAGCGTTTCGCACGATGAGCGCCGTTTCTGAAAGCGGCTATTACTACGAATGCAGCTTGAGGGCCGGCACGTTTGCGATTGATTGGTTTATAAAAAATATCCTGAACATCGCTCCGGCAAAAAACCCCGGCATCTACAAACAACTGGAACAGGAAGCTCGACAGGTCCCTGCCGGCAGCGATGGGTTGTTGCACCTGCCATACCTGTGCGGTGCCATGAATCCCTATTGGGACATCAACGCCCGGGGAGCATTTGTCGGCCTGTCATCTTCGCATCGTCGCGGACACCTATACCGGTCAATTCTGGAAGGCATTGCCTTCGAGCAATTATTTGCCATCAACGCCGTTGAAAAAAACATTGGCACCCGGGTGCGTGAGTTTGTCGCCATCGGTGGAGGCGCCGACAGTGATTTGTGGTGCCATATTTTGGCCGATATAACCGGGAAAAACATTTGTCTGCCCCAAAATACCGGGGCGTCCGGTCTGGGGGCGGGCATTGCCGCCGCCGTGGGGGCAGACTGGTACCCGACGTTTAAAGCCGCCGCACAAAAAATGACCGGCGTTGAAAAAACGATCAAGCCGGACAAACAAAACCATAAAAAATATCGGCAACGGTTTGCAGTGTACAAAAATATTTATCCGGGGTTGAAAGCAGATTGAGCTTTGCAAGGCATTCCCTGGAGCGCCGGACTCCGTTCCGGCACTTCCTGCCGTTTTCCCACCTCTCCAGATGCCGATTTGGGAATCGGCGTTCCACATTTTGCTACTCCCGGTGGGGCGAGCGTACTCGCGAGCCGAAAGTTTTGGACTGCGCCGACGCGTCGGCGCTTTAAAAAGCGGTGACGTGTCACCGAACTCCAAATCCAGGAAATCAAACTCCGACCGGCTCGTCAGGACCCTCGCCCCACCAGATTTTTGTTTACTGACATTGGCTCATTCGTTGACCGCCTTGGCCGAATCGCATAACCTCAGCCACTGATTTAACATGGAACTGAAATTCATTCTGGAATCGCTCCTGTTCTCCGCGCAAAAGCCGTTGAGCGTAAAAGAGCTTCGTGACGTGCTTGCCGCGGCGGCCGAAGCGGAAGATGCCGACGCCACCGCCAAATCGCTCGCCAAAATCAAGGAGAGCGAGCTGACCGCCGCGCTGGAACAACTGGCGCGCGAACACGAAACTGCCGCGCGCAGTTATCGCCTCGCGTGCGTCGCGGGCGCGTGGCAATTCGTCACACAACCGGAATTTTCGCCGTGGCTCAAGGCGCTGGTCGGACAAAAAATCCGTCCGCCGCGGCTCTCGCAGCCCGCGCTCGAAACGCTGGCCATCATCGCCTATCGCCAGCCGATCACGCGCGCCGAGGTCGAACAGATTCGCGGTGTGAACGTGGACGGCGTCATGCAAACGATCATGGAACGCGGGCTGGTCGAGACTGCCGGCCGCGCCGAGGTGGTGGGCCGTCCGCCGACTTACGGCACGACGCCATTGTTCCTTGAATATTTCGGCCTTGCCGGTCTGGGAGATTTGCCCGCAGCGGATGAACTCCGCCGCATTGCCGTCGTAAAACCACCCGCCCCGGTCACGGCCGAACCCGGTCTGGCCACAAATCCACCGGAACAGTTGCAATTGAAGGAAGAAGGCGAAGCAAAAAAACAGGAATGAAAACCTTCGATTATGCCTGCTCCTGATTTCGATCCCTCGAAGTTAGCCAATAAATGGGTAGCGTATTTTGATCTTTTAGGTTTCAAACAACATGTTAAACGGCGTGGTCTTATTGACGCCTTCGGTTTGCTTGGTTGGTGTTCGGATGAACTTGAGTATCACGCGCGAGAATTTAAAAACGTAAATCTAGTATCATTCTCCGATACTTTTCTGCTTTACACCTCCGACGATTCAAGAGCGTCGTTTCAAGCCATCACTGATGTTTCAAGATCATTCTTCGATGAACTCGTTTTAGCAGGAATACCTGTCCGAGGAGCGTTGGCGTTCGGTGAACTTTATGCAGATGAAACTAACAATCTATTTTTAGGCGAAGCTCTAATTGATGCTTACGAATACGGTGAGAAATTTGACTGGTTGGGCTTTGTGTTGCATCCGTCATCTCTGAAGAGAATGTCTGAAGTTGGTCAACCCGTCAGCCAGCTCTACTATAAAAAATGTTTGGTTGAGTGCAAAAACCGCGAAACAAATGTAGTGAAGAAAAAACGAGTCGTTGCATATAAAGTGGGACCCGGGTCAATTATGCCGGTGACTGGCGGCAATCCGTATTTGACGACGGCAAAACAAATGCGCGACTCAACCAAATCAAAAAAACATCGGAAGAAATATCAAAACACGATGCAGCTTCTTAAGAGCTGACTTATCAACACTTGCTGCGTTCGTTTCTTCATCCCAACGGGATGAAATCAATCAGCCCAGGGTTGGCGCAACGCGCCTACCCTGGGTCATCGATCAAAAATTTCATCAACCCTGAAAGGGTTGAATCAACGTCACCTTTCGTTCATTCTCATTTCATGCCCCAATCGCTGGCAAAAATTTTGGTTCACACCGTT
>JBEKJN010000352.1:0-3797 GCA_050011235.1 Verrucomicrobiota bacterium
CCGCCACTCGTCAATGCCTCCCATTTTTATGCCGCACCCAAACGCTCAAACGGAATGTCTCAAAGGCAGATCCCACTGACATGCGGCATAAAACGGGATGCGGAATAACTTCCGTTATGCCGGATTCGGCATAACGGAAGCCCACCGCAGTTGCGGCAATCTGCAAATGCTCGCTCGTGACGAACGCGATTTTTGTGAAGCGAAACAGGCGTGGTCGCAAGGGAAACGGGGCGACCGCCAGCCTGTGGAGTGAAGCAAAAAACGAGTTGGTCACGGCGAATAAGGCATGGGAGCTTTCTGTCTGCCGCGTGAAAAGATTATTGCAGCCAATAACTGGCCGGTTTCGTAAGAAATTCCTCCAACTCAATTCCCTGTCCGCCCACCAGCAATTTGCGCTTCGGTTTGAAATGCGCTGCAAAAGCTTCCATCCCCGGCAACGATTCTGGACGACGGCCGCTTTTCACTTCGATGGCAACGGTGGTCTTGCCTTGGCGCAGGATGAAATCCACCTCCTGATTCCGTTCCCGCCAATACGTCAGTTCGATGTTGGTGCCGAAGCTGGTGTTGAGCAGGTGCGCGCCGGCACAGGACTCGACCAACCGCCCCCAATAGTTACCATCCTGCCGGGCTTCTGCCGCTGTCCGGTTGTCCTGCGCGGTCATCAAGGCCGTGTTGAGCACTTGGAATTTGGGACTCGACCCGCGTTGGCGAACAAGTCCGTGGGCATACTTGGAAAGGCCGGCGACCATGCCTGCTCCTTGGAGCAATTCCAAGTAGTGGGCGAGCGTGACGGTGTTGCCCGCGTCGGTGAGCTGGCCGAGCATTTTCTGGTAGGAAAGAATCTGGCCGGAATAGGCGCAACCCAGATGGAACAATTGTCTTAACAGTGCGGGCTTGTCCACGCGATTCAGCAGGAGAATATCGCGCGAGATCGTGGTCTCAATCAGGGAATCCACGATGTAACGCCGCCAGCGTTCCGGCTCCCTGATCAGGTCGGCAGAACCCGGATATGCGCCATAAAAAATGTATTGCTCCAGGTTCCAGCCGAAGGCTTCCCGCATTTCCGCGAACGACCAGTGCGGCACGGCAATCACCTCGAACCGTCCGGCAACGCTCTCGGTCAAGCCGCGCTGAATCAGCAGTGGCGCTGAACCAAGCAAAACAACTTTCAGCGGCAAGCCGGCGTGCGTATCCGCGTCCCATAGTAATTTTACCACGGTTGACCAGTCAGAAACCTTCTGCACCTCATCCAGCACGAGCAATGCGCCAGTTTTGCTGTCGCGCGCTTTCAACCTGGCGGCGTCCCATTGTTGCTCAATCCATGTGCGATCCCGCAAAGACGGTTCATCAGCGGAGGCGTAATGCGCCAGCGGAGGCGTAATGCGCCGGCAGCTTCGATGCCTTGATAACCTGTCTGGCCAAAGTGGTTTTACCGACCTGGCGTGGACCGGCGAGCACCTGCAAAAAGCGGCGTTTTTCCTTGAGCCGTTTCAACAGTTCGTCATGGAGCGTTTGTCGCGTCATACAATTTACTCAATACGTTGAGTTAATTTACTCAATATAAAAGCAGGGTCAAATCTTTCTTAAATGGCTTCGGTCTGCGGTCGGCGAGCGGGGAAACCTGATAACCTTGCCGCCGATACGCCTCGGCGACCAGAAATTCAAACTATTTCCAGGATGTGTTGCGGAGCGATTCAAGGCTGGTTTGCCCGTCAACAAGGCGACGGCGGGTTTTACCGAACCAGAAGGAGCCGATGGCGAAAATTCTGAAAATTAGCAAGGGCAGTGGAGCGAGCGGCACGATCCCCTATGCGAAGATGGCGGCGATCAGATTCAACACAGCAAGCGGTGGCAATGTTTTTTGCGGATGAGGCGGAGCCCGAACTCCGACCAACCATCCGGTCGGGGCGATTTTTCGCCCGGATTTGATTGCAATCCGCTACCAATTGTACGTGAATGAGGCGTGGTGAAAGCGAGCGTTGCTCTCGTAGTCAACACGTGCAATCAGCCGGAGTATCTGGCGCGCGTGCTAAGTGCGGTTTCCGCTCAATCTTCTCTGCCGGACGAGGTGGTTCTGGCCGACGACGGATCCGGCGAGGAAACCTTGCACGTGTTTGAGCAGTGGGCGGTCGCGCAAGCATTCAGTGTGCACCACGCATGGCATGAGAAGAATGGCTTCCGGCGTTCCCGAATTTTGAACGCGGCCATCGCGCTGGCGCGGAGCGAATACATAATATTCCTCGACGGCGACACGATCCCACATCGGGACTTCACGGCTGATCATCGCACGTTGGCAAAGCGAAATTTTTTCATTCAGGGCCACCGGGTTTTGGTCTCACAAAAGGCGTCGCACTTTTTTGGAGCGGGCGACTTTTCGTCTGACCGTCGCCGGGCGTTCTTCAGCGGGCAATTGAAAGGTTTCAAACACATTTTCCGCTGGCTGCTTCCTTTCAAACGCATCGTGCCAAATCTGCATGGCGTGCGCGGATGCAACCTGAGTGTCTGGCGCTCGGACCTGGTCAAAATCAACGGTTACAACGAGGATTATTTCGGGTGGGGCTGCGAAGATCTAGACTTGGCGCTGCGTCTGATGAACTGCGGAATCCGCCGGCTCGACGTGCGCGGCCGCGCGCTTTGTTATCATCTGTGGCATCCGCTGCTGGATCGTTCCAATCTGGCCGCGAATCAAAGAATTCTCGCCGAAACCGCCAGCCATCAGCGCGTGACCTGCGAACATGGATTGAACCAACATCTCTCCAACAGCGAAGCCGATGCATGGACCGGTCCGCGCGTAGAACCCGCTCCCGTGCCTGCCGCTGAAACTCGGAGAGCATGGACAGTGAGAATACGCCGAAGGGTTGACGCCCTAAAGTTTCGCGCATGAACGTATCCTTGGTTTCCGTTGTCATTCCCACGTTCAACGCTGCCTGCACCCTCGCTGGTTGCCTGAAGTCCGTTCAATCGCAAACTTTCAAGGATTTTGAGGCCGTCATCATTGACGATGGTTCGACCGATGAAACTGTGGCTATCGCCCGCGATTTTTGCGCGAAAGACCCACGGTTCAAGCTGATCGCCCAAGCCAACGAGGGATGCCGTGTCGTGCGACGGCCGGAATCGAACTGCGCGTGCTCGGCTCGCGCAACTGGCCGTGGCATCTGCAGCGCTGGCTGCCCCGGATCCGGGGCGCAGCGAAACCTGCCTGCGCTGCGGCGCGGATTTGCGCGTCTGCCTGAACTGCGCCCATTACAACCCGCGCGTGGCCCAGCAATGCCGCGACCGCCGCGCCGAGCCGGTGCTGGAAAAACACGCCGGTAATTTCTGCGAGTATTTTGAGTTTGCCAGCCGGGTCTAGACGTCCAAAACCGGGGGCAGCCAGCGCGAAGCCGCCGCGCGCGAGCAGTTGAAAAAATTGCTTGGCGACTGATGCCCCGCGCGGGTTAGCATCGGCGCATGAAAGTCAGTGTTCTGGTGCCGGTCTGCAATGGCGAGACGTTCCTGGCGGAGTGTCTGGAGTCCATTCTGGCACAGGATTTCGCGGACATGGAAATTCTGATTGCCGACGACGCCTCGACGGACGGTTCGGTGACATTGGTGGAACGTTATGCGGCCAGGGATGCGCGCATCCGGTGGTGGAAAAATCTGAACAATCTGGGTTTGGCGCAGAATTTCAACTGTTGTCTGCGGGCGGCGAAGGGGGAATACATCAAATACGTCCTGCAAGACGACAAACTGATTTCGCCGCTGGCCATTCGGAAGATGACGGAGGCGTTGGACAATCATCCGGAAGTCTCCCTGGT